>CAZADO010000362.1:0-3623 GCA_964483885.1 uncultured Alphaproteobacteria bacterium
TTCAATTGCCATCGCCGACGATGACCAGCGGGAAACCTTTAATGGAAGCGCTGAAGGACAGGCATTCGTCGCGTGAGTTCAGTTCGGAAAAGCTCCCGCTACCGGTATTGTCGAATATGCTCTGGGCGGCATTCGGAATCAATCGCCCTGAATCCGGAAAACGCACCGCACCATCGGCGGTGAATTGGCAGGAGATTGATATTTATATCGCGACGGTTGACGGCTTGTTTCTTTATGACGCGAAAGCACATGCACTGCAGCGGATTTTGACGGATGATATTCGGGAGATGACCGGTCCGCAGGATTTCGTGAAAGAAGCGCCGGTGAATCTTGTCTATGTCGCGGATTACGCAAAAATAGGCGATAGATCTGATGACGATAAACGGTTCTATTCCGGAGCGGACACGGGTTTCATCGGCCAGAATGTTTATCTGTTCTGCGCATCTGAAGGATTAGCGACAGTCATCCGCGGGCGTGTTGAGCGGGAAGCACTCGCCAAGACCATGAACCTGCGCCCCGACCAACACATCGTCCTTTCTCAGACGGTGGGCTATCCGGCTAAACAATAGAATTCACCATTGTAGCGCCGGACGGCAGTCCGCCTGTTTTCACTAACATGGAAAAGACACCCTTCAAGAAAATACGTTTACCGTATCATAATTACACGGAAACAGGGGCCTATTTCGTGACATTGTGTACGCACGAGCGAAGATGCATTTTCGGAAAGATTGAGAACGGCAGGATGGTTTTGAATGACATCGGTCTTATTGTTTATCGTGAATGGCTGCGCTCTGCCGAGATTCGAAAAGAGATTCTACTTGATGCCTATGTGATAATGCCGAATCATTTACACGGGATTGTGATTTTTCTGGAAGATGAAGCGGACTGCCGTCCGGCGCTACAAAAATCGGTGTTACAGAGTCCGGCGCAACTGAGATTATCGAGACAGCATGAGGCGCGGTCACTTTCGACACTTATTAAACAGTTCAAAGCTGTCGCGACGACAGCTATCCGGCGTCATGTGCAACAATCTGATTTGCAGGTATGGCAAACGAGGTTTTTCGACCGCGTCATTCGCAATGAAACAGAGTTGAACCGAATACGAGAATACATTTTCAATAATCCAGCGCAATGGGAATTGGACAAAGAAAATCCTGAACGTTCGTAGCGCCGGACGGCAGTCCGCTCTGAAACAAATAATCATGATTAATAATTACGACATAATCGTTATCGGCGGAGGGCATGCCGGGTGTGAAGCGGCTTCGGCGGCGGCGCGGATGGGCTGCAAGACGCTGCTGATTACGATGAACATGCCGACGATTGGGCAGATGAGCTGCAATCCGGCGGTCGGAGGACTCGCGAAAGGGCAACTCGTTAAAGAGATTGACGCGCTCGGCGGCGAAATCGGCTATATCACGGATTTGGCGACGTTGCAATTTCGCATGCTAAATCGCTCGAAAGGCCCGGCGGTGTGGTCTCCGCGCGCGCAATGCGATAGGGAATTGTACGCGCATTCGATGCGGATCGCTTTGGAACGATTGCCGGATCTGGACATGAAGCAAAACATGGTTGTGGATGTACTTACGGAAGGTGGACACGTATCGGGCGTGGTTTGCGAATCCGGCGCGACTTACGAATGCAAGGCAGCGATATTGTGCGCGGGGACATTTTTAAATGGGATTATTTTCACCGGCGAATGGTCGAAACCGGCGGGGCGCGTTGGCGAAGAACCTGCATTAAAACTATCCGAAGCCCTTATTAAACAAGGGTTTGAAATAGATCGGTTAAAGACGGGAACTCCTCCAAGACTTGATGGGCGCACGATAGATTATTCGAAATGCACACCACAACCGGGGGATGATAACATCGTTCTTTTTTCGCATCGGACGAAATCGCCGATTCCGCGTCAATTGCCATGTCATTTGACCTATACTCATCCGCAGACGCACGCGATTCTGCAAAAAGGGATGGACAAATCGCCGCTCTTTATGGGGCGAATTAAAGGTGTCGGCCCGCGTTATTGCCCGTCGATAGAAGATAAACTGGTTCGTTTTCCTGACCGCGACCGCCACCAGATTTTTTTGGAGCCTGAAGGATGGGAAACGGCTGAAGTGTATATGAACGGTTTCTCATCGAGCCTGCCTGAGGATATCCAGTTTGAAGCTTTGCGCACGGTTCCGGGACTTGAAAATGTCGAGATGATACGGCCGGGTTATGCGGTGGAATACGATTATTTTCCTCCACACCAGATTCAATACACGATGGAAACTCGGGTTGTTGAAGGGCTTTATTTCGCCGGAAATGTAAATGGAACAACAGGTTACGAAGAAGCTGCCGCTCAAGGATTCATTGCGGGAGTTAATGCGGCGTTGAAACTTCGCGGTGAAGCGCCGCTTGTGCTTCGCCGGGATCAGGCTTATATCGGCGTGCTAATCGATGATATTATTACGCGCACACCGGATGAACCGTATCGGATGTTCACATCGAGGGCGGAGCACCGGTTGTTGCTTCGACAGGATAATGCGGATTTGCGGCTGATGGAGATTGGTTATAGCTTGGGATTGATTGAGAAGCATAGTCATCAGCGGTTACTTGATAAGAAGAGACGGTTATCTGAAGCGGAAGCGTATCTGCATACGGAAAGATATTCGTTGGCGGATTCCCCTGAATTGCGTGGTGAGACCTTCTCGACACTTCTAAAGCGTCCAGAATACAAAATTCGCGAGATTTTGCAGATGATGCCAGCGAATTCTCCCTTTAGTGGCGCATCTAATGACGATGATTTCTTGGCCGCATTGGAATTGAATGTTAAGTATGCGGGTTATGTTGCCAGACAGCAAGCAAGGGCGCATCAGGTGGCAAGAATGGAAGGCCGGCGAATTCCGAATGACATGAACTATACGGAAATCCGCTCGTTATCTACTGAGGGACGCGAAAAACTAATGAAATACAAGCCGTTGACACTTGGCCAAGCAGGAAGAATCGCCGGAGTTAGCCCTGCGGATATTGCTGTATTGATGATCCACTTGAAACGCCGGGAAGGCTGATAGAGTCTCAGCATTGTTTCACGTGAAACATTTGCAGGAAAGTGAATAAACCCGCCTTTATGTTAGGATATTGCTATAACACGAGTTATTGAAAAGGCGCGTCACAAGGCGAATTTCATAACGCTTGTTTCTATTATAGCTTCATAAATAGATTGTGGATAACCTGTGGATAAAGGGAAGCCAACAACTGAAGAACAGAAAGAAATCCTGCTTTATACGGGCTTGGAAGCGGAAGATCCGCGCGTAAGACAGCTTTGGGGATTTATTGATTCGGTTCGTAAAGCACTTTTAGCGCTTGTCTCCCATCGGGATCGCGAACGGTTGATTGCGAAACATATCCTGCCGAGTTTAGCCGCCTTACTTTACTTGCCGAAGCAGGGACGAGTGCTGGATATGGGTAGCGGTGGCGGTTTTCCAGCGATACCCCTTGCAATCGCTCGCCCGGATATCGAATTTACTCTTGTGGATTCCACGCGAAAGAAAACGAAATTTCTCTCGGAATGCGCCCTTGAACTTGGTTTGAGAAACGTGCAGGTTGTCTGGGATAGATTTGAAATGCTGGCGAAACATCCTTTG
>CAZADO010000363.1:0-8431 GCA_964483885.1 uncultured Alphaproteobacteria bacterium
GCCACGGCGGAAGCTTCGAGAAAACTCCAAGAATACCTGCAAGCAAAGCCGCCGCTGCCAACGCTAATAATGTCCATTGAATTTGTGGCGATAGATAGAGAATACTCGATAATCCCCACCCATTCGTTTGCTGCAGCACGACCGCAGATAAAACCACGACGAAAAGCGCAAGCGCTCCAAGGGAAATCGCCCAGTCAGCTCCGCTATTTGAAGAACGATTGTTCATGTCGGATAATGGTGTTTTAGCGCGCACGAGTCGAATCGCTTTTTACTTTCTCAAGAGCTTTGATATATGGTTCTATGGTTTCTTCAGGGGGAAGAAATTTTCGAACAAACGGGAGTATGCGTTCGGCTTCTTCCGGAAAACCGAATTCAAGAAAGAGTAAGAAATAGTCGTTCGCTTCAGCGTAATGCCGGGGATTCGCACCTCGAAGTTTGCTGACGGCATCGCATGCCTTTTCTCTGTATCTGAGTCGTTTCGCTGTTTTGGCGATGTTTTCGAAATATCGCGGTCGAGGTGAGGCTCCGGCGGCATTTTCCAAACAGGTCAAACGCCCCCACAAATCTCCCTGCTCTTCCATGAAGCCCGCGAGAATTTCCCAGCCATACGCGGCTCGTTTGGAATGTCCCAGCAATAAATCCTGATAACGTTCAACGGAGAGTTTTATCTGATGATTGACCAACAGAAAAGGCAACGCAATCACGAAAAAAGATACGAAACCTGCTCCAACAATACGGCTGCAACGCGCCGCATCCGGTTCAGCAATCGCCAATGCATAGCCTGCTAATAAGGCCAACGGGAGAAGCATCGTCGCCAATAGATCCCAATCGCGACCCATGCCAAGCTCGGGATTAAAAACGAACGCCGCGATAAATCCGAAACTTGCTCCGAGTGTTAGAACCTGAATACCGCTGTCTTTAAGCAGGTCAGGCCGGAGTGTCCAAACGGCAGCAAATAGAAAGGCTATCAATGGAGCCACAAGCAAGAATTCGTTGACGAAATCCTTCATGTGATGAATGGAAAAGAGCGAGTAACCATCGAAAACATTCGCCGGTGATATAGGCAAAATCCATTTTGCTCCCCGGTTCAGCGGAGTCAGCAGATACAACGCGAGTAAAAGAGCGAAGAGACCAACAAAGAAAATAAGAAAGCTCTTCTGCGAAATCGCTGATGTGCGCATGCGAAGAAAACCCGCGTAACCGATAGCCGGAAAAAGTATGAGCGAGCCGAAATGCCAAAGGAAAAGAATAGGAACTGCAACTATCAGAGGCCAAAACGGAACTCGAGGATTTTTCGTCGTCAGAAGAGCATATAAGAGCGTTAGTGTCCAAAGCGTCGCGAGTACAGGATAGTTTTCGATATAACCTGCGAAAAGCGCAATCATGCCCGATGAAAAAATCGGTAAGGCGAAGAGACCTGTTTGGCGCAACGAGAAACCGAATTTCCCAGCGAACAAAACTATCGACGCGCCGATAGCTATCCCTGAGAAAATGGAAAACAAACGATAGATGGTTTGACCGCTTAATCCGGAAATTCTTTGACACACTGCAAAAAAAGAAGCGCCCATAGGCTCCGGATAACCGACGACCAAGTTATAATATATCGGAACGGATTTATCCAATTTCCCGACCAGCAGCCATCCGTCACCCAGAAGTGGGAATGTTTCGTGCAGCAGCAATAAGAAAGCGCCCAGAATCGGTAAAAGAATCCAAGCGCTTTTTTGAGGAAATTTATTTGTCGGAATCTTTGCGAAAATTCCAAGAGAACCTGCGAGCAGAGCCGTTAGGGCGAGAGCGGCGAGCGTCCACTGAATCCACGATGACAGATAGCAAATCGCTGAGAGTCCCCACCAGTCCTTATGGTCTGTCGTGATGACGTAGGCAATCAGCCCAAGCAGGAGAACGGCTCCAAAAACCACTTCCCACGCGGTTAAAAGTTTCGATGGACGATTCATTACTCCGGATAATATACGGCAGAATCGTCCTTTTTATCAAGTGCGACTTCCGAACTTTGAATGGGCAGGTAGATATCGAACGTTGCTCCCTCCCCTTCCGAACTGCTGAGATGAATCCAGCCGCCGTGCTTTTGGGTGATTGCCCAGACGGATGTGAGTCCCAAACCCGTATGACTTCCCAGTTTCCAATCTGTGTAAAAAGGCTCGAAAAGATGCGGCCTTTGTTCGGGCGAAATCCCCTTACCGCTATCCTGAACTCGAAGACGCACATAGTCTCCGGACGCTGCGGACAACCACGCATCCGCAGGAGGTTCTTCCATATGAACTTTTTCGGCGGAGACTTCAATCCGGCCACCTTCAGGAAGCGCCGCGAAAGCGTTATTTGCCAGCAAATCCAGTAGCCTTAGAATTTGCGATGCATCACCCGGAACTTGTGACTCCGCAACATCATGATGGAAATTCAATTCAACCGCTTCCGGTTTACGTTCCCGGAGCGACGCTTCAAGCGACTGGAAAATCTCGGCAAAATTTAAGGGCTGGAATAGGGGCTCTTGTTTGTCACCGAAGTTCAGGAGATTCTGAATCAAAGCTGACGCTTTTTGAGTTGCCTGAATCAAGCTCACGATGTCCGTCTGGGACGGGTGATTCGAGTCCAGTTCTTCGGCGAGAAGCGATGCGCGTCCCATGATGCCCGTAAGCAAATTGTTGAAATCCTTTCCGATAGTGGATGCCATTTTTTCCAAGATATCGAAGCTATCGCTTTCGCTGCGCAGTTCCGGTTTCGTGTCTTCGGTCTCCTGCTCTACAGTCGGTGTTCGTTCCACATTCAACGTCCATATTCGGTTTTCGGTGTTCTCCTCAGAAGTAGATTTCAAACTGCACTCGAAATCCACATCACCTTCCGGCCCGCGGAAACCGATAGAGATGCCGTTCAATGGAAAACCTTCCAGCGGTTGCCGGGACGTTTCCTCTTTTTGACTGCAAGCATGCGATTCGGCATGAGCGCAATGAACGACCATGGCGGCTCGTTCTGCTAATGCTTCGAAGTGGTTTAAAAGCTCCTGACTCATGGGGTGGGTGATGTTTGAGAAATAAAGATTCACAACTGCAAGAACTTCTTCGCCTGCGATTAAAGGAAAGGACCAGATGCTGCCGAATCCGTTATCTTGAGCAAGCTGATTCCAAGGAATATAGTTTTCATTTTCCGGAACATTCTCAAAGTACAAGGGTCGTCGTTCCAGCGCGCTGAGTCCGCTGGGCGGCTCCCCGATTTGCATCGAACCAATATCGGTTCCCACGACGTTCTTGAAAAATTCGGGCGCGTTCCAATGACTTGCAAGCAAGAACTTCTGTTGTGATTCATCGAAAAGATTAAATGTGGCGAACATCGCGGAGGATTCTTCGGAAAACCTCTGAATAATGAGCTCATACAGCGCTTCTGGTTTTGTATGATGAAGCCAGAATTGTTCACTGTCACGAGTGAGGAGTTCATGGTAATTTGTCGCTGCATCGAGTGCTTCTATGGTTGACTGCAGAATATGTTTACCTGCCAGAACGCTCCCTGTAAGCTTAATAAATCCTAAATCGGAATCTTGAAATTTCTCCTGATTGACGGACGCCAACACAAGCAAACCTTGTTTCTTTCCTTGACACATCGTCGGTACAGCGATAAAAATTTGCGCGCCTAACGTTTTCACAAATTCAATAACTGGCCCTGCCTGTCCCTCAAATGGAAAACGAGAAACAACCGCTTGAGTCGAATGTTCGACGTCGGTATCGTTCAACTCCCTAAATACACTTATCTGTTCCGTTGTAATTCCGCAAGATGCTTTTAAGCGAAAACAGCCATCCTGTAAGGTATAGAACACTCCATATTCAATCTCAAGCGACGCAACCAGATATGTCAGTATCTGCTGAGACGTATTCTCTGCTTCTTCATGACTGGCCAGAATTTTCCAGAGTCGTTCAAAGAGAACATCTTCACGCTGGTACTGCTCGATGTTCTCCTGAAGATTCGCCAGCTTCCGCTCTTTTTCCATGAGTTTGAGCCGGGTACGATATTCGTTGGTACAATCCACCGCATGAAACAGGAGTCCTCGAATACCTCCCTGACCTCTTAGCGGACGAATATCGAGATAAAAATGCTGCTGACCCTCTGGAGAGGAATTGGTGTCGATGACCTGTGAGAAATCCTTGACCTCACCTCGCAGAATATTGCGCATGACCTGCTCGTAAAATGCGCGCAACGCTTCATCACTGACAGCATCGAGGAGAGATTTGCCGATAATATGTGCACCTAAAATACCATCATTGGTATATTGACGGGCGGCTTCATCCCAAGCATGGTTCACCGCCTGCACGCGCATTTCATTATCAACAACATACGCGATTCCGGGCAGGGCGTTGAGGATTTCATCAAACCGAGGCGAGTTCCATCGCGACGAATCCGGGGATAAGTAATCGAGGTTTGGGGGCATGGTGTTTCTCCAGACAATGGGTTCGACATTCGACACTTCAGGAGAATCCGATGCAAAAGTCCGGCCAGCCCTAAGTTCAAAAAAAGGGCTTGCGAAAAAGCAATCCAATGATTATATTTCTGTTCGGCGACTCGGTCGCTTTTTGGGGAGTCGTCTAATTGGCAAGACAGCGGACTCTGGATCCGCCAATCGGGGTTCAAATCCCTGCTCTCCAGCCCATAAAAAGGCCAATTCCATAAAGGAATCGGCCTTTTTTTATTTGCATTGAGTCGTATCTTTAGAAAAATCAAAGGCTATTGCATGCGAACCAGCACGCCCGTTTCTTCGTCGAAGATATCTTCGATATTATTCAGGACGAGCTTCTGGAGTTCTTCGGTGGAGGCTGTCAATACGGTGAAATCCTTCAGCCGCTCATGCCGGATATTCACCTCTTTCTTCTCGATACTCTTTTCGAGCCATTCCGTATTCAGCAGTGAAATAAATAGCGAATCCTCTTTGATTGAAACACGGCTGAACGAATGTGCTGGTATCATGTGTGCTTTGTAGAAATCGTTTCCCGACTCTAATTCTTCCGGAAAGAAATCAAGGAATAAATAATCTCCAAGCTGCACTAAATGAACCTCAAAGCTGCTCGTCGAAGTTTGAGTGGTATCTTTTTCGTACTCTTGCATCATCAAGCGATAGGTATTGGCATCCGATTTTTCGAAAGTCCATATGTCACCACTCTCATCACTCGGATCGCCCCAACTACCGATAAGCGAAGGCTCAAAAACAACATCTTGGGGAAAGTAGAGAGGATGCAAAGACAACGTCCAGCATCCTGTCAAAAACATGGCAAGCAGGATAATAGGCAACCATTTTATCGCACGCATTTTTGGACTCCTCTCTTCTAATAGGAGTAAATGTCGCATTGTTTAGACATACATACTAACTACTTGAAGAATGATTTGGTTTCTTCTGTTTTTGGAAGATGATTTTCCTATTTCTGCGTCTGCGCTTTCTCGATTCTCGCCCAGGTATCGCGTAAGGTTACCGTTCGGTTGAAAACCAATGCGCCCGGTTTGGAATCTTTGGAATCAACGCAGAAATAACCCTGCCGCTCGAATTGGTAGCGGTTTCCCGGAGTTGCCTCTGTCAGGCTCGGCTCAAGTTTGCATGATGTCAACACCTCGAGAGATTTCGGATTCAAATTAGCTTTAAAATCAGATCCCTCCTCTTCCTCCATTGCATTTGGTTTTAAGAACAGATGATCGTACAGGCGGACTTGAGCATCAATCGCATGAGCGGCGGATACCCAGTGCAAAGTCGCTTTGATTTTGCGGCCGTCCGGAGAATCCCCTCCCTTCGTCTGCGGATCATAGGTGCAGTGCAGTTCGATGATGTCGCCGGTCTGTTCGTCTTTGACAATGCTGACGCACGTAATAAAATACGCATAGCGCAATCTGACTTCACGACCGGGAGCCAACCGGAAGAATTTCTTCGGCGGATCTTCACGGAAATCATCTCGCTCAATATATATGACGCGCGAAAACGGAACTTTTCGCGTTCCCATCGAAGCATCCTCGGGATTATTAACGGCATCGAGTTCCTCATCCTGACCTTCGGGATAATTGTCTATCACCACTCGCAAAGGACGCAGCACCACCATGATTCTCGGCGCTCGCTTATTCAAATCCTCGCGAATACAGTGTTCGAGCTGCGCGATTTCAATCATGCTGTCTTTCTTGGACACGCCGATGCGGTTGGAAAAATCGCGGATCGACTCTGGCGTGTAACCGCGCCGACGCAACCCCGAAATCGTCGGCATACGCGGATCATCCCACCCGGAAACATATTTTTCTTTTACCATCTGCAGCAATCGTCGTTTGCTCATCACCGTATAAGTCAGATTCAACCGCGCGAATTCAATTTGTCGCGGGTGATAGATGTCCAATTCATCCAAGAACCAATCATACAACGGGCGATGATCCTCGAATTCGAGTGTGCAAATCGAATGCGTGATGCGTTCAATAGAATCCGACTGGCCATGCGTGAAATCGTACGTCGGATAGATGCACCATTTGTCTCCCGTCCGATGATGCGACGCATGAAGCACACGATAAATCACCGGATCACGCATGTTCAAATTCGCGGCGGCCATATCAATCTTCGCGCGTAACACGCAGGAACCATTTTTGAATTCACCAGCACGCATGCGCTCGAAAAGATTTAAATTCTCCTCGATAGAACGATTGCGATAAGGACTTTCCTTGCCCGGTTCCGTCAACGTGCCGCGATATTCCCGAATTTCGTCCGCACTTAAATCGCAAACATACGCCTTACCTTTCTTGATAAGCTTTATAGCGTATTCGTAGAGCTGTTCGAAGTAGTCGGATGCGTAGTACAGTCTATCTTCCCAATCGAAACCGAGCCACCGGATGTCTTCCATAATGGATTCGACATATTCAAGTTCTTCTTTGATGGGATTCGTGTCATCAAAGCGCAAATTGCAGAGTCCGCCTTTATTCTCGGCGGCAATTCCGAAATTCAGACAGATAGATTTCGCGTGACCGATATGCAGATAACCATTCGGTTCCGGCGGAAATCGTGTATGCACGCGCCCGTCATACTTGCCGGTTTTTAAATCTTCGGCGACAATAGCCCGTATAAAATGAAGAGACGGAGAGGCTTTTTCCATGTTCATAGTTGCTTTATGTCCTTACTTCGAATAAACGCGATTTTGAATTTCCGTCAGACTCCAATATTTTCCATTCAAATAAACAACTTGCTCGGATGGGCGAGGATCAGGTTTTCCATTCGGAAGAATGGATTTTTCATCGCCGTGAATGCTGACGACTTCCGCGATGAAAATATCATGTGAACCGAGCTCAAGCGTTTGTCTGACCTTGCATCCCAGCACCATAAAACACTCCGCAATCATCGGAGCATGTTCAAGCGGCGGACATGGTACAGCGGTCAAACCGAGCTCGTTGAATTTATTGACATCACGTCCGGATTTCGTACCGCAATAGTCGATAATGTCAATTTGAGTATAAAGCGGCAGGTTCGCTGTGAACTCACGCGTTTCATGAATCAAATGATAGCTGAAACGCGGTTTCCTCACCGATACACTAACCATCGGAGGCTCTGAACACACCGTTCCAAACCACGAGCACGTAATAATATTCGGTTGCTCAAATGTCCCGCAGCCAATCAACACTGCAGGCGCGGGATAGGAATGCACAAACGGAGGGAATTTCATCTGTTATCATCCATGTTGAGTATATGCAGTTTTATTGAGTCAGAAAAGAAGATGTCCAAGAAGGCGGCTCCGGTGCTCGCCCTCGCTTAATCATTTCCTGCCAAGCTTCATCGGTCAATCTGTGTGCCGCTGAATATTGAAATTCGTAATAGGAGAAGACTCCGCCTCTTGTGATATGAAGCTTGCCTTCTATGGGAACGACGACGTAAATCGTATTGATATGCCCCACGGCTTCTTCAAGGCAATTATCGCCCGACGTATGAACATCCGCGATGCAGGCAACATCCCTATTGGAACCCAACACATCGTACCAGCCTCTTAAATGCATGTATGAGTCCCGCTTCGCCTGTCTGTCCGTTCCTCTATAATAGAACGCAAGATTTTTGTCAAGTTCCACGATTGAAACAGAAAGGCGTTCGAGTTCACGGCCAAACCACTGAATTCTCTCGTATTCCTCGTCGGTTAGAACCTTATTCGTGAGTTCCTTTTTAGAAACACCCTTAAGAAATGAGAGAAGATCCTCGAAGCGAGTGAATATCTCTGCGATATCCTCTGAAAGAAAATCTTTATTTTTGAGAATTTGCTTGTTCAGTTTAACAAGCTTAAGTAATCTTTTGTAAAAATCAGGAACAGGTTCTACATAACCTTTTGGTTGCATTACTTTCTCCATGTCACCGCACCCTTCCGCCATAGACGCATTTCCATAGAGAATTACATCATGTCTGAGCTCCGCCCAGCTCGCCAAAGCCGTATTGAGT
>CAZADO010000364.1:0-2979 GCA_964483885.1 uncultured Alphaproteobacteria bacterium
AACTGATTATCGTAACCGATGAGAATTTTGAAGAGACAATGCTGCGCAGCGAGAAACTGGCGATTTTGGATTTCGGCGCCGAGTGGTGTGCTCCGTGTAAAAAAGTCCACGCTCTATTGAAGGAGCTGCAGCCGGAGTGGGGAGACAAAGTCGCGATGGGAGAAATCGACATTGCCGCAGATCCCAAAACCGCACAGCGCTATGGAATTATCAACATTCCGCAAGTGCTCTTTTTCAAGAACGGCCAGCATGTCGAAACGATTGTCGGCGTTCTTCCCAAAGCGAAATTCGTCGAGAAAATGAAGCACCACCTCAGTTAGCGGGATTTCTTCGCCTTTTTGGGTGACGCTTTTGTCTTAACCGTTTTTTTCGGAGCTGCTTTCTTGGAAGCAGCTTTCTTTTGAGTCGCCTTTTTCGGGGCGGCTTTTTTCTTAACGGGCTTTTTCTCTGCGGCAGCTTTCTTTTTTGGCGCCGCTGTTTTTTTGGCCGGTTCTTCTGAAGGAGTCAGGATTTCCAACTGCTCGCGCAGGTGTGCGATTTCTTCCTCAAGACGTATCCGGTCCCGCTCGGCTTGATTTCGGAGATTGGACGGACGACCTGCCTGAAGGAAACTGCCAAGGCTGGCGTGATGCTGTGATGAGGCCAGTTCCTTTTGCAGACGCATGATTTTCAGGCGAATTTTTCGAGCCTGTCTTTCTTTGTCTTCATCCATTTGTACGACCTTTTTATAGATTATTTGTCGCTGAAAAGTTGTTCGAAGTCATTTACCTTGGAGAAACCATCACGGTCTTGTTTAAAGGATACAAGCGGGCGCAAGGATGTGAGTGCATCGGAAATCACAAACGCCTCCGTAAGGCGAGTCAGTGGTTCCGTTGCATCCGTTAGATTACTCCAAACAACTTCCGCCAGTATGTCGCCCGTTTTCACGTCGTTTCCTTCGTGAGTCAGGAAATAAATTCCCGCTGTTGAATCCACGGGATCCGTCGCTTGTTTTCGTCCCGCGCCTAAATCCACAAGTCCCCATCCAATCTGCTGAGCATGAATGCGCGACAGGTATCCGGACTGTTTCGCTTTTATAACGGTTTTGTTTTTTGGCTGGACTTTCTGTTCAAAGTTTTCAAAAACATCCGGTGCGCATCCTTGCGCCTGAGCGATTTTCTGCATCTGCTCGAACGCTTTGCCGGAAGCAATCGCTTCACGGTAAAGCTCGCGCGCTTCGGTTAAAGTCGCTGCTTTCCCGCCCAACTGAATCATCATCGCTCCCTGCAATTCGCAGAGTTTCGAAAGAGGAGATTCCGGCGCATCTCCTTTTAGAAGCCGGAGAGTTTCGATGATTTCAGGAGCATTACCCGCCGTTTGTCCTAAAGGAGTTTCCATATCGGTGCCGAAAGCGACAGCGCGCAAACCGTTTTCTTCAGCCCATTCCACAAGCAGTTTGGCAAGTTCTGTTGCGTCTTTTTCTTCGGACAGAAATCCTCCCTCGCCGATTTTGACATCGAGCACGAGAGCCTGAGCTCCCTCAGCGATTTTTTTCGAGAGAATAGACGCCGCGATAAGTCCGGGGATTTTTACCGTGCTGGTGACATCACGGAGTGCATAGAGCTTGCGGTCGGCGGGAACGAGCGAATCGCTTTGTCCGGCGAGAACGCATCCCACCTCGCCTAAAATGCGCCGGAATTCACTGCCGGACAGTTTCGTTCGGAAGCCCGGAATGGATTCGAGCTTGTCCAGTGTTCCGCCGGTATGGCCCAGCGCTCGTCCGGAAATCATCGGTACCGGAATTCCTAAGGACGAAACGACCGGCGCAATGACGAGCGATACTTTGTCACCCACGCCGCCGGTGGAATGTTTATCGACTTTAATGCCCGGTATCTGTGAAAGATTTTGGCGTTCGCCGGAAGTAATCATTTCCTGTAAAAAGGTTTTTCCTTCCGCCGCATTCAAACCTTTAAAATAAATCGCCATGAGCAGCGCCGCCATCTGATAGTCGGGAATATCCCCTCCTGTGAATCCTTTAATCAGTTCGCGGATTTCTCCATGCGATAATTCACCGCCGTGCTGTTTGCGTTGTATCCAGTCAATAACCATGAAAGCAACATCCTTAGAGTCAATGTTCGTGAGACAAAAAATATTTTATGGAAGAATCGTTCCGTCAGGAATGACAGCGTCTTTTTCGACGACGATAATGCCATCGCGAGCCGCCCACCCGTCGCCATCGGTATCCGGCATATTATCTCCCGGATCAATGCGAACACCTTCACCGATACGAGCGTTTTTATCAATAATCGCGCGGCGGATGTGAGTATCACCGCCGATGCCGATATCGGGTCTTTTTAGATAGGCATTTTCACGAATTTCGCTGTCGGTTTCGTAGTAGTCGGCTCCGATAAGAATGGTTTCCTTCAGTTCGACATCTCCGCGCAGAATAGAGCCGTCTCCGACGATGGTGCGTTCCAGTTTAGCTTTTTCGATACGGCATCCTTGGCAGATAATCGAACGATGTGATTCGACATGTTCGACATAGGAACCGGGGAGAAATCGCGGATGACTGAAGACACGCAGCAGCGGATCGAAAAAATCGTATTTGGGTTCGGGTACGGTCAGCGCCTGATTGACATTGAAATAAGCGCGCACCGAATCGATATCTTCCCAGTAATCCGAAAAAGGAAAACCGAACGTCCGGACGTTTTTAATCGCATAAGGGATGATTTCCTGCTCGAAATGTTTATCGGTTTGCTCGGTCAAAATCTCCCGGAGGACATTGCGCCGAAAAAGATAAATACCCATACTTGCCAGAAAAATCGGCCCTTCGCCAACACTGGCCGCTCCACCGAAAAGACCGGGTGATAACGCCCACTCTTTTGCGTCATCGGAATCTGTCAGAGGTTTATGATAGTCGGTAATGCGTCCTTCGGAATTCATTTTCAGAATATTGTAGTGTTTGGCTTTGTCCGCTTGCACCGGCAGGCAGGCTATCGT
>CAZADO010000365.1:0-6553 GCA_964483885.1 uncultured Alphaproteobacteria bacterium
ATTACCATCCATTTGTGCGAAAACATCTTTATCTCCTTAATCGTTAGGTCGTCTCGCCTATGATATAGCAACGCCCGCGCCAAAATATGTAATAGATTGTAAAAGCATCTACTTCTGGCGTTATTCACCGAAAGTAGATGCTTTAACTGTAATCGCTATGCCCATACATGCGCATCGGGTGCGCATTCCTACCAGCGGATTTTTAAAGCTATAGCTGCTCCGTTATTTATCGGGATACAGTTCACGGAACTTATAATGTCATTTTCCGAATATCTCGTTTTCAATAGAGCGAGGTCTGTCTGCGCGGCTAAATAAATAACTCCATTCAGGATTCCAACAAACCAAGTACTTTGATAATCTCGGTTATAACGCTCATACACAGATGAAATCCGTTCCGGATTCCGCTCGCCCAGATAATCCTCTCGGGATTGGTTCAGATGGTCGAGTTGCCACACAAGAAAGCTTGCGGCGATAATCTGCGCACCAAATAAAACCGCCCCCCGCACCCGATGCCCTTCACGCCACTGGCCGCTGCCCGGCAAAATCAAATTGGATAAGACAGACCTTGGTCGCGCACCTCGATAGATGATGTCCGCCGGACTTTGTTTCGGCGGAACACTTTCTTCCCTGCGATAAGTTGCTTTTACCTCATCGAAGACCATTCGGAATTTCGGACTGATTTGTATGGGGTCAAGGTGTGTCGTGGAATCGGCGTCAAGAACTTTCCGAAAACATGCGCGTGCGTCTTCTTCGCGGTTCATCATAATCATTGCATAGCCCGCGGTCAAATTGATATGAACAAGCTCCTCTGTCGAAAGCGTTGTCGGATCCTGCTGCAATCGGAGTGCCAAAAGTTCCACACGCTCGTAGTCGCCGGCTGCAAACGCGGAATCGATTTCATTGGGAATATCGGACTGTGCCGCGCATGTCGCAGCGCAGCAGAAGAAAATTATAGCGGCTAAAATAAATCGAAACATAGTGTGGGAATATTTATCGAAAACTGTGGAGTCTTCGACTCTGTTAATAGGATGTCTCGCGTGCGCGGCGCACCGCAAGCGTTGAATTCTCAAGATCCACCATAAAACTTATCGTATCACCCGGCTCTGCTGAGAAATCTTGTTCGAGTGGCGGCAGCGTAGGATGTGAAATCCTTAAGGAGTGTTTGCCGGGAGAGACAAACAGCGGCTCAAGAAGCGGCGTAACTCCTGCATGTTCGGCATCAATATAAAGATCACCCCAAGGCTGCACGTTGACTTTCAGCAGAGTGACATGCTTGGCGAGGTTTATATCGATACGGCTATCAACTTGTGGTATCAAGATATCAAGATCAATCTGTGGATAAGCGGGATTGCGAAACGTCAGCTTCTGAGACCCAGTGGGAAGCCGGAGCGGCTCCGCGAGGGGAGTCGTCCCTAATCGATTACCTTCGAAATAGATATGTGCCCAAGGTTCGACGCTGAGAAAAATTTCTACGGTGTCATGCGCCGATAGTGCAACCAACTCAGCAGGAGATGTCTCGCCGCGAGTCGTTTCTTTTATCAGCGGAGAAACACTCGTCAATGTATCGCCTTCGGGAGACAAAGCTGTTTTCATTTCCTGCGATTCAGCAGCTTCAGGAACGGATTTCTGTGGGTCAAAGGATTTCGTCAGCGACTCTGCAGTTTCCCGCGGTGCAGGAGTACGGAAATGCAGGACGAGAAATAAGGCGATAACGATTGCAAAAGCTCCTGATATAAGGAAACCGATATTTCGTCTTTTTCCTGTGGTACGTGAAGCAAACTTGGCTGAATCTGGATCAATGGATGCAAGTGCTTCATTGGCATTCTGTGGGCGTTCCTTGACTTCCTTTCGAAGGCAGTCTTCAATTAGTGCATGAATGTTCGACGGCAGGGATTCAATCGTTGGCACTTGCAACGAGGGTTCAACCTCTCGAATGCGCCGCATCGTTTCGAGCATATCATCCGCTGCAAAAGGATTGCCGCCGGTTGCCGCTTCATATAGAATAACGCCGATGGAAAAAATATCGGAGCGCTCATCCGGTCGCCGACCGGCGGCCTGTTCGGGAGACATATAAGCAGGCGTACCGACAATAGCTTGATGATGTGTCAGTTTCGGCGCGTCGCGCAACGCGGCCAGACTGAAATCCGAGATTTTATGCGTGCCGTCTTTTCGGATGAGAATATTTTCCGGTTTGATATCCCGATGAATAATTCCAACCGAATGCAGCGCGGAAACTCCGGCAAGAAGCTGTTTCGCCAGTTCAAAAAGCGCGCCTTCGGAAAGCGTTTTTCCTGTTGAAAGTCTTCTCGCCAGCGTGTCTCCCTCGATCCACTCGAGCATCATATATAATCCCTCATCCGGATCATCGCCGAATTCGTAAAGCCGCACGAGGTTCGGATGATCCAGCCGCGATACAGCTCGCGCTTCACGTTCAAATCGGGCGCGCACTTCCGAATCGACTGCCAACGCGGGATTCAGAATTTTTAGGAACACCATCCGGTCGAGAGCAATTTCACGCGCACGGGAGCACACAGCTAAATCGCCGCGTGAAATTGTTTTTCGATCCGTTAGTCTGTCCTTCAGGGATTTCATGAACTCGATTCAGCGTCCGTTCTACGCCCACTCTTTGAGTTTATAATGCAGGTAGCGGCGGGAAATGCCCAGAATTTTGGCAGCGCGGCTCTTGTTTCCTTCGCAGATGGAGAGGACTTCCAGCACATGTCTGCGTTCGGCGGCTTTCCAGCTCAAATCCTTTTCCTGCTTCGGTTCGATTTTTATATTATGATGAACGATATCGGTTGCTTCAATGCGTTCGCCGCGAGCGACGACTCGAGCACGTGCAATCGTATTCTCCAGCTCACGGATATTGCCCGGCCAATTGTAGCTCATCAGCGTGCGCAGCGCCGCTTGAGATATACCCGATGGCCCGCCCTCGGACTCCCCTTTTCTGTCGAGGAAATGGCGCACTAAAAATGGAATATCCGAAAGTCTTTCGCGCAGAGGAGAAACCTCCACAGGAAGAATATACAGCCTGTAATACAAATCTTCTCGAAAACGATTCTCGGCGATTTCCTTTGTGATATTCTTGTTCGTTGCAGCAAGAATGCGGACATCGGCTCGCCGGACAATAGTATCTCCGACGGCACGGTATTCGGAATTCTGCAGGAACCGGAGTAATTTGGCTTGCATATTTATCGGAATATCCGCAATTTCATCCAAAAACAGCGTCCCGCCAGAAGCGACCTGCACAAGGCCTGATTTGTCTGTGACGGCTCCGGTGAATGCGCCCTTTTTGTGACCGAAAAGCTCACTTTCGAAAAGCTCCGGCGACACATTGCCGCAGTAGAGAGCAAAAAAAGGTTTCGTTGCTCTTGCCGAAGCATTGTGGATTTCGCGAGCCACCAATTCTTTGCCAGTCCCCGATTCACCCGTGATGAAAACAGGCAGTTGAGACTGAGCAACTCGGTCAATCATAGAATACAATTCCTGCATCGCCACAGATGAGCCTACCAGCGCGCCCCGGCCTTTTTCCCGGCTTTGCTTGAGATGCTCGATTTCGCGTTGAGCGGAATCGTAACGGCGAGCGTTGGCAATCGCCAGTGATGAGAAAGCCGCGAGCGTCGATAGAGGAGCCAGATTTTCTCTGCGAAACCGAGTGCGGTCGCTACGGCTGTCAAGGTAAATCGCTCCCTCAATTTCCTGTTCACCCACCAAAGGCACGACAACCGCCGCTTGGATATGATGAAGAATAACCGATGCCTTCCCGGAGAAACGAGGATCTTCAACAGCGCTCTCCGTGAAAACCGGTTCCCTCTTCTCGAAAGCTTCATTGAGGAGAGATTGAGATATCTCGTCAAGAGCGCGAGGTTCTCCATCGCCATGAAACTGCTGTGCGACAACGGACAATTCACCCGTGGATTTCTCGCGCAGCAACATCAGAGCGGTTTCCGCGTGCATGGCTTCAGCCGCCGAAGAAATCACCGCTTCGAGAACTTCTCCCTGCGGTCGAAGTTCGAGCAGTTTCCGGCCGATTTCCATAATTCGATGGCTGGTCAATAGTCCTGTCTTATCGCTCATCGGAAGTCGCTTTCAACAACTGTAAATTCACCCTCTTTGGAACGCGAGGAATTTTCGAAACTGTCAATCATGGATAAGGTCCAGTAGTAGTCCCCATTGACGAGCGAGTCATCGACCTGAACTTCGGTTTCGGTCGAAGACAGCAACTCAGATGTCCAGACGATGGTTTCGAATTGCTGTTCAACCGTGAGAATAACAACGGCTTGATAATCGAATGGAAAACCAGCTTCATACGGTTCCCATGAAAGCAGCGGAAAAGGAGATTCGGTGCTGCCATGAATAGGGCTGATAAGCTGAGGAGTGTCTTCGATGACTCGAAACAGGTAAGCCGGGCCTTCGGTATGTAAACTATCTTCGGTCGTTCTGAATGTGAAAACAAAGGGCTGACCGATAACGGAACCCAACCGCGGATCGCCGAAGTAAGATGCCGAAAACAATGCAGCCCAGAAACCCTGAGTTGTCCATGATAGGGCGACGCGAGGCTGATTTTGATACGTAATCCAGACAGAATCAATTGCCGCAGGCTCATCCGACCATGCTTCAACTATCAGCGAGTAGGAATCCGTAGTGGGAAAGTTACGCGAGATGTGCACCGAACGCACACGAGCCTCGATACCGGGCGGAATATAGGGCGGAATAGGAGGTACGTAGTAGTCTGATTTTGGATCCAGAGGATTATCATGCGGAGCTGAGCACCCAATCGCAATCACGATAATTCCCGCAAGAATAACTATAGCCAAACACTTCTTCATTGATAGTATTGTATTAATTGCAATTACGAATTGCGCCGCGTGGTGAGGCGATTTCCAAGATATAAATCCAACGATTCCACCATAAGAGGAAAAGGCGAAAAAATACGGTATCAACTTGTGCGCATGTTATGCGCAGCTCAAGCCAATTAAGAGTATAATTTACAAAATCTATGCCTGTGTTGCAATATTTTAAATTTCTATCAATGATGTAATGGCATCCGAATCATCATTGGCGACTGAGGCCGAGTCGAGATTCTTTTCACCTCGGCCTTGGCAAGTTCGGCCATTTTTTACTCGTGACCCTTTAGCAGTGTTATATGTTGTAGTTGGAGATGTGGTGGATTTGATGGTGAAGGCGGGGTATCTCGCAAGACGTCATTTATCAGCGAATAAGAGGATGCGCAGCAAAGCTCTATATCCTTGGACTCGACACTTACTCCCCCGGGAATTTTTCGGCACTGAGAGCACGATTTCTGTTCTTGGCTTTCTCGTTATTTCAGCAACAGCATCTTCTTGTGAGATACGAAGTCGTTTACTTCAAGACGGTACAGATAAATTCCTGATGGGAGATTGTTAGCGTTGAAGGTTATGGTATGTGTTCCTGCAGTTTTTATGCTGTTTACTAATGAAGTGATCTCTTGCCCCATTATGTTGTAGATTTTCAGGTTCACGAAGCCGGTTTCTTTGAGATCGAAGCTGATTTGAGTCGTGGGATTGAAAGGATTCGGCCAATTTTGGTGCAGGGCGAATTCGTCCGGGATAAGAGCGTGTTCATTTTCGGTAGCCGATGGAGGATGAAAGTGGAAACGTGAAGTACATTCAATTGTTATATCAGGAAAAGTTGAATGAGCTTCAATCCACCATTCAACAACTAACGAGTCTGTAAGTTCCAAACCGCCAACATCAAGAGTGTGACAGGTGTCTGAGCCGATGATAATCGTCAGAGATGTATCACTGGATTGGAAATACATCGTGTAGGTAACGATGTCGCCCGGATCGGGATCTTGCGCATTCTGCCAGCAGAAATCAACATCACCGAACGGAAGCAGTAAATTATCCTCAGGCTCAAGAAGTACAAATTCACTTGGAGCTTCGGGATAATAAGTGCGGAACATAGATGTATCATTCGCCCATGTTCCGGATGTGTTCAAATCCGTTGCGTGAACAGTCCAATAGTAAGAATGATCATCGAGGAGTCCGTCAAGGACAAGCGACGTATCCGATAATCCGAACACGACTTCCCACGCAGTTGATAGTTCAGAAAGCGTATCTAAGAAAATTTCGTAGCGAACGGTATCACCTGAATCGGAGTCGAGGGCTTCTTCCCAGACAAGCAATGTATCCAATGTCCAGCAGGTATCTCCCCACGCAGGAGAAATCAGGTTGAAAGCTGACGGCGGATGTTCCGAAGGTGGATAGAAATGGAAACGCGAGAGGCTTTCAATGATTGTATCGGGGCATAGCGAGTGCGCCTCCACCCACCATTCCACTAAAACAGAATCGGCTAATCCAAGGATACTGATGTTGATGGAAAAGCTCGTATCCGAATCTACACCATAAGAAAAAGATGTATCCGGTGTCTCCATGTACACTGTGTAGGTCACATGGTCATCTGGATCGGGATCTTGCGATGTCTGCCAGCAGAAATCAATATCTCCTGCGGGAAGATGTGAACTATCGGTAGGCACTAAAAGAGAAAATGGAGAGGGACTTTCACAGAAGTA
>CAZADO010000366.1:0-8548 GCA_964483885.1 uncultured Alphaproteobacteria bacterium
CGTCAAACTCTTTCTTCTCCCTGTCGGTCAGGAACGGTTCAGCAATGTCGGAATCACAGATGTGCGCATCCTTTCGCGCTTGATGACTCCCGGTCGTCCCGTGGAATTGCAGGCGACGTTGAAAAACAGTTCGCGACAACCGCTCCCGGATAGACTCGTCAGTGTCTTTTTAGACGGCAGACGTGTCGCTTCTCGCGCGGTTTCTATCGGAGCATCCGAAACCCAACAAGTCGAATTCCGGTTTGTCCCGGAAATGCCCGGAGCTCAGGGCGGCTACGTGAAGCTTGAAGAGGGTGACGATTTATCGATCGACGACCAGCGCAATTTCGTGCTGAACGTTCCCGACCAGTTGCGAATCGGACTGGTCGCTCCTCAGACTCCCGGTGCAACATTCACCGCGCTGGCTCTAAATCCAACCAGCAGCGCGGATGCGTTTATACAAGTCACACCGCTGACGCCGGGCGCGTTTGAAGCGGCGGACTGGAGTGCGTTCGACGCATTCGTTATCATGGAAGCTCCGGCTTTGTCCTCAGGGATAGGCGCAAGATTGCACAGCTTCGTCGAATCGGGTAAAGGTGTGCTCGTGATGCTCGGGCCGAGTGCAGACTTGCGCGCGCACAACGCATGGCTACCGGAACTCGGACTTCCGGCGTTAGGGGATGTTTGGGCGGAAGAAGGTTCTTCGACACGCTGGACTGAAGTGGATTGGGCGCATCCGGTTTTCGAGGGACTCTTTGAAGAAACTCCAAAAGCGATCTCACCGACGATACAACAACTTGTGCGTCCGGTCGGCAACAAAGCGTTGACAGTTATCTCAACCGGTATCGGAATTCCTTTTCTTGTCGAAGCGCGCGTCGGTCGAGGCCATGCGATGCTTATCACCAGCTCGCCCGAACCGGAATGGTCGGATTTTTACCGCACGGGAATCTTCCCGCCTTTGATGGTGCGACTCGCGGCCTATCTTTCCGGAACCGCTGGAGACGCGGAAGCGCTGTCGTTCGACGCGGGCGTGTCGGGTACCATTCAACGCTTGGGCATGGCTCCTTCATCACCGGCGGAACTTGTCGGCGAAGATGAAATTTTGCAAATTATTCCACGAGCGATACCCGCAGGCTTCGAGTATCCCATCCCGCCCGTCAAAGATCCCGGCATCTATCGTTTGACGCAGGACACTCAGGACGCGATGCTGCTCGCGGTGAATGTTCCGGCTATGGAAACCGAAATCAATGCGCAGCCGATAGACAATCCGAAAGAATTCTGGGGCGGCAAAATCGCGCGAACCATTCGCACATCCGGTCTGTCCGAAATTATTCTGGAAAGCCGGTTTGGCCGCGAACTCTGGAAAAGTTTTCTTGTTTTGGCGCTTATACTACTCGTCGCCGAAATGCTTTTAGGCCGCTCAGGCAAACCCGACCAAAGCTGATATTTTTCTTACAGGAAATCATGCGGTGTCGGTTGCTTGCAGCCGACCCGTTTCTATATGGACGCTCACCGAGCCGGGTTACTGCTCGCCGCGGCATGCGTCCCGCGTGCCCGGAATGCTAATCCGACCGGAACTGAAAGACAAAGTAACCTTCATGAATAACATGCTCGACATTCCCACATTCAAAGACATTCAAGAAGCCGCCGAACGTATTAAGCCTTTTGCCAATCTCACACCGGTGCTGACATCGAGCACTCTCGATGAACGTTTCGAAGCGCGGCTATTCTTCAAATGCGAGAATTTTCAAAAAGTCGGCGCGTTCAAATTCCGCGGAGCGTGCAATGCAGTCTTCTCTCTTAGCGACGACGAAGCACGGCGCGGCGTGGCAACACATTCCTCCGGCAATCACGCGGCGGCTCTCGCGTTGGCGGCGAAGTTTCGGGGAATCCCCTCGTTCGTCGTCATGCCGGAAAATTCCACCAAGACTAAAATCGCCGCAGTCGAAGGTTACGGCGCAGAGATAACATTTTGCAAACCGACACTTGAAGCGCGCGAAATTGTTCTTCAGGAAGTCACCCAAAGAACCGGCGCGGCGTTCATTCATCCTTATGACAATTCGAAGGTGATTGCCGGACAGGGAACGGCGGTGCTTGAATTGCTTGAAGACATTCCCGAGCTCGATATCATTCTCGCGCCCGTCAGCGGCGGCGGTTTGATGAGTGGCACCGCTATCGCCGCGAAAAATATTTCACCGAATATTCAAATCATCGCCGCCGAACCGGAAGGCGCTGACGACGCTTACCGTTCTCTGAAAACCGGCAGACTCATTCCCCAAACGAATCCGCAAACGATTGCCGATGGATTACTCGCGTCGCTAAGCGAACGAACGTTTCATATTCTACGAAAACACAACTGCAGCGTGGTTACCGTCAGCGAAAAAGCGATTATTGCGGGAATGCGTCTAATATGGGAGCGAATGAAAATCATTATTGAACCTTCCGCCGCGATTACAGTCGGCGCATTTCTCGAGAGGAAAATAGACACAGCAGGTAAACGCATCGGCGTGATTTTATCCGGCGGCAATGTTGATTTAGATCGCTTGCCGTGGTGAGAACGGTGCGCACGAAAATGAAACGGTCGACTGCAATCCACCAGTACTGGTGGACAACACGGCATAAGGATATTTAAAATGGAAGAGACAAAAATGAAACCTGACTGGCAACCGGTGGAAGATGTCAACTGGGATGAATTCGAAAAAGCCATCAGCAATTCCCGCACGAAGCAGCAGATTGTGTCGCATTTGCGGCATCTTATCGAACGAAAGGGCTATGCGAATATGTTGCGTGCGGCAGAAATCGCATTCAACCGGTTAGTCGAAGTGCTGCCCGGCAACAAAGGCTCTATCGGCGTGCAAACCTATGTGGACGGCAAGGAAATTTACGCGAACTTCCGCTTCGTCCCCACGGGCGGCAAACCGAGCGATGACGACTTCAATTACTGATTCATGCTTTCCAAACAGCAGAGGTGAACCCTTGTTTTTTCGATTAGGTTTTCTGCTTCTCTTGGCCTCAAATCTTTTTGCGGAGCCGTATATGATTAAGCTTCCCACTCCAAAGCTCACCAGCGATGTCTCGCTCGAAAAAGCGATTCAGCAGCGACGTTCCGTGCGCGATTTCACCGATGAAGCTGTTTCGCTCGAACATCTTTCGCAACTTCTCTGGGCCGGACAGGGTATCACCGACGAGGAAGGCATGCGAGCCGCACCATCCGCGGGAGCGTTGTATCCGATTGAGTTGCGTGTGCTCGCGTCGAATGTTCAAGGATTGGACTCCGGTCTTTATCTGTACAAACCGGAGACTCATGCTATCGAGGCGCTGCGCATTCCGGCGAGCGGTCTCGTCGCGGGAGAAGCCGCGTATGGTCAGGATTGGATTGAAGAAGCGCCGATAATTATTTTCATCACGGCAATTCCTTCCCGAACGAGCGTGAAATACGGCGAACGCACTGACCGCTATATCAATTTGGAAGCCGGTCATATCGGTCAAAACCTGCTACTGCAGACAACTGCATTGGGATTGGGAGGCACACCGGTGGGCGCTTTCGATGACGATTTGCTCGCGAAATTCTTGGGCACAAGACAAACGCCGCTTTACATTATTCCTATAGGCCATCCGCTGGAACCATGAAACAAAAAATCAAGTCGGGCTCGCCTTTCGAAGACACAATAGGCTTTTCACGCGCAGTACGTGTTGGGCAGCATATAGCGATTTCCGGCACAGCGCCTATTGGTGATGATGGCAAAACTATCGGTGTCGGGAACGTATATATACAGACTCGGCGATGTATCGACATCATTCGCAAGACTCTCGAGCAGGCAGGAGCACGACTCGAAAACGTTATTCGCACTCGCGTCATGCTTGTAAATATCGAAGACTGGAAAGAAGCTGCGCGAGCACATCGAGAAGCTTTTGCAGATATTCGCCCCGCTTCCACTTTCGTGCAAGTCGCGGGATTCATCAATCCGGAATGGCTCATGGAAATTGAAATGAATGCCATCATTTCAGATTAGCCAGAGCGATAACGCACTATTGACGGACATAAAAAAACCTGCCTATATCATGGCAGGTTTTTTATTTCATCTTATTATGGATATTAAAATGTCATTCCAATCGTTGTGCTGATTTCGCTGTCGCCATCGATGGTATAGCTTAAATCGATTTCGATAATTTGAATATTTGGCACGCGACAAGCGAGTCCTGCTCCACCCGCCAGAAACTCCGTTCGGCGATGTCCCAGACGCAGTTCGGTTCGCTCGATAAAGAAAAGCCCATTCAATCCAAACGGCAATCGTCGGAAGCGATTTCCAAGTGGCAAATCGATGTGAATAATTTTCGTCAATGGAAAACGTAGCTCTGCCGCTCCCGTGAGAAATCCATCCGACTCGCTTTCACTTGTCCGGTATCCTCGAAAACCCGCGTCGAAACCGTGATACCATTTTCCCCACGGCGGCATGTTTCCGGAAGCGGTTCCTCCCCGCATGCGTAATGCAAAAACCAGTGGTCGTGTTTTTTGTGTGAGTGGCCAAAAACCACGCATATCCGCAAGGGTACGAAAATAATGTCTGTCTCCAACGGTGTACTTCGTTTCGAGCAACACAAAGCAGCCTTTCGACGGATACCATTCAATATCCCGCCGATCGATAATCAGAAAAAATCCGATGTCTCCTGTTTTATCTTTCGGCGCGGGCGTTCCCGGCCAAATCGGCTCTTCTTTCAAATCATCGTACCGCAGCATCAATCCCACGCGCGTAGGTTTGCCGACGCGTGTTCCCACCCATAAATCTCCGCGAATATTATCCAGCTCGCTGTCCACGCCCTGCAAGGCAGCGTGACGATTCACCATGCGCAGATTCCGAACGTGAGCATAAATCATCAGGGGAAATCGCGGAGATAACCAGCGTGTATAGTAGGTCGCCGTTGCGCCGCGGCTGACTCCGATTCGCCCCATCGCGTAAGCGTTCGCCCCTGTTCCCAGCAGGTTTAAATCCGTCATGCCTAAATCAAGACTGAGACCGTTGAAAAATTCACGCGGATTTTCAAAGAGTTCGCTTAGTTGCGTTTCTTCCATGTTCACATCAATTATCGGCCAGAGATTCCAAGCTTCCGCGACATCAATCGTAACCACTCCGGCGGAATCGGCAACGACACGAACATCATTGAATATACCAAGATTCAGAAGACGTTTGCGCGTTTTCTCAAGCGCTTCCGCGCGAAGCGTATCACCAACGGAAATCTGAAGCTCTCGTTCAATCACCCAAGCTCTTGTCCAGTGCCGTCCTTCAATACGAATGTCCGTAATCTCCGCCGCTTTCCCCAGCGCTAAATGAAAAAGTACAGCGACAATGATGAACGCAAACGATTTCACCTAACGCCACTCCCAATGAAAGAAAAGATCGAAACCGGAATGCCCACGCGCTTCTCGTGTTCCCTGCAAACGCAGCCAAGGTAAAAACTGATATTCTAAAATGACTTCCTGTCCCGTTTCCGCTTCTTCCATCGATTGAATAATACTGACAAAAAGGTTATCGGTGACATACGTCCCCACTTCTAACTCGCCCCTTGTCAGTCCTTCCGAACTCGGACGATATTCAAAAACCTCAAGACCAAGCGTCCGACTGACAAGTCCGCTGACGCCCGCCGAAAGTCCCTTCGCCGCCGTTCCTCCCAGCGTAGAACCTTCACTCTCCTGTGATGCAAGCGTACTGCCTCCCGAAGCTCGCCGGCCGAACATCAGATAGGAAACGATATCTTCATAGGTAAGTTCACCATCGGGATCCTGACCGGACAGCTCGATTTCGGGATGATTTTTCGTGCCGGTAAGCTTCAGAGTGATTTCCACATCCCGGACACGCTTCAAATTCGCTTCGATGGCCGTAATATCCAGATTCGGATCCAGCGGGTCTCCGTCGAACGTAATCGTTCCTTCCTGAATTTTGAGTTTGCGTGTATAAAGGCTCACGGTGCCGCGCACGACGCGAATTTGGCCATAGAGCTGCTCGGCTTCATTCGGTGCTTTGTACAGCCAGACGTCCCCTTCCAATTCGATAGAAATTCCTCCACCGTGCACCCAGCAGTTGCGCGGGAGTGTCACCCGTAATGCCTGATCCATTTTATCGTAAATCAACATTCCCGGTACGCGAAACGTCGCCACCGTATCACCGCGCAACGTCGCCAACTCGCTTTCCAAATCCACTTCTTCGATGCTCTTGGTCGTCGCGGATGTAATACGATAACGCAATTTTCCCAGCGTAATATCTCCTTTTGTTTGCAGGCCAAGAAGAGGTCCTTCGATATTTACATCACCGCTGATTCGAGCGCGAATATCGGGTCGATTGAGAATCCGGAATCCTTTGAAATCCGCATGAAAACCCAAATCCTTTGGCAGCGGAAACGCCATCAACGCATGTCCTTCTGCGTGAACCTTGCCTGTTGCTCTGGCATCCATGCGTTCGATGAAAAGCGAATCTTCGTCCAAGGTCCCGCGGAGTTCTATCTTGTCATAGTACAAACCATGAACAACATCTTTCACAGAAGCATCTTTAACGCTGAATTCTCCATACCACACTGGTTTTGTGAGTGTTCCGGAAACTTCGACTTCAGCGCCCGCCCAACCTCCAACAGTCACTCCCCAAGGAAGATACGGCTGGAGTTTCGAGAGTAGTTGACCGTGCACGTGAAGATGTGCTGACATCGCTTCTTCTTTCGCAATCACCGCTCCGCTGTCATAGGAGAGCGACATCGGAAGCTCTCCGCGAAACGCAAAGAGGGTGTCGCTATGCCAGAAGCATATCCCATCTGCCGTGAGGGAATTTCCTTGAAGCTTCCCTTTTACCGAAAACTTATCTATCCAATCATTCTCCGCCCATTGAAGACTCTCGGCAAGCACGTCAAAATCCGCCTGCAGACTCTTTGCATCGCCTGACAAATACACTCGCGCCGATATGTCGCCGTCTAAAAATGGGAGAAATTGTTCAAATCTCTTGACAGAAAACTCGGAGAGTGTCAGCGTAAAACCCTGCGTTCCCTCCATCGCCAACTTGCCCGCGGCTTGAACAACCCCTACGTCTGAGCGCATCTTGAAATCCGTCAGCGACAATTCCTTTTGATTATAGATAAAACTAAAAGGTTCCTCCAGAATCCAATGGTCATCGAATAACTCCACATCAAGCGCCTGCACGTCGCCTGCTACTTCTTCGTCTTTGCTCTGAGTGAAAATTCCCTCCATCTGCACGCGCAGAGAATCTCCATACACCGACGTAAACAGCTTTAGCGCCAGACTATCCGGTCGGCCTGCGAAGGATAGGCGAAGGCTATCCACAGAATAATCCGCGAAACGTCCACCTTCCGCGACGAGTTCTCCACTGGCGAAGACAGGGGATAATCGAAATGTATTTAGCGATATAGTTAAATTTTGAACAGCGGCAGAATCATATGTCAGCGCATGTGCTCTGATTTCCGCGCTTGCTTCCAAATCCGAAAGACCGGATGTATCTATGCGAAAATGCGCATCAGCGGAGACCTGCACGTCACCCGTAATGACGCCGGAGACATCATCGGGCAGCGGCAGTTTTTCCATCACCTCACTCACCTCATGAATGTCCAATTCCGTATGGAGATAGATGGTGCTGTCAAGATAGCCGTTTCCACGAGCGTAGATAGACGTGCCTTTGTAAGACGCCCATAAATGGGAAAGAGAAAGTTTTTGATTCTGCCACTGTGCGCTCAGTGAAATCGTATCGGCCACTATTTGGCGATAGGCTGTTGGCATGAGTTGAACATCCACCATACCTTCGCTGCTCTCAGGCTGGAATCCGTGCACGTTTCCATGGACGAAACCGCTGAGCCGCGGAAAATCGTCGGGCATGTCGGGAACGAATTCCTGTACATGGATATTCTGCAGATTAAACCGGCCTTCCAGATAGGGAGACGATGATTGAAAATCCCGGCTGTGAAACGTCATATCAGCATTTCCGGCGCTCGTGTAAATGCCGCCGGTGCAGGAAAAATCAGCAAGCGTTCCTTTTAATTGAACATTCGCCCGCTGGATAGTATATTTATCGATGCTCGAATGGCGCAAGGATACCTGCGCGGTTATCGCGGCTGTTTCCCACGGCGGACCTTCGCCGCGGACAGCAAAGGAGCCGCAAAGCCATCCCGGAATTTGCGCGAAATGCTCCAGCTGCAATCCAAAGAATTGACCTTGCGCCCAACCGGAAATCTTATCTTCCAGCGGCCAGACGACTCCCGCCGTCGCAGCTACCGCGCCCATTTCCGGCCAATCAACGGCAAGGCGCACGTGAGCAGAATCTTTCACAGTGTAAAACAGCGCAACAGACACCGTATCGTCCGTAAAATCTCCCTCAAAGAATTGACGAAGATAATGTGTCGTTAGTCGGATATTTGCGGCGCCCGCGCCGTGCAGGCTATCCTCCAAAGGCCACGATCCACCGCCATTCAAGTAAATTCCATCGATACCGATTTCAACCCGATGAACCAAAATTTCTTGTGGTTCATAATCGAAAGCGGACTCGATATGCAGCGTTTCCGTCTGAAAAAGAAGGCTGTC
>CAZADO010000367.1:0-3179 GCA_964483885.1 uncultured Alphaproteobacteria bacterium
GGTCGGATATGACGGCGAATATCGGAATCACTCAGCCGCCGATACCGATGCCGATTCATCTGCGCGAATTTCGGTTTCCGTCGGAGGATTTGCGTCCGGCCGCGCACCGGATTGCCGCGTGGATTACGAAGATGCTGACAGGTGAAGACGGCTCGTTTACATGTCGACTTGTCTTTACCGTTCGGCAGGACGGTTTTAAAAATCTTTGGGTAATGGACTGGGATGGCGCGTCACCACAAGCGCTGACCAATGACCGACAAATCCACATGTCACCCTACTGGACGCCGGATGGCAAGGAACTCTTCTTTACCAGTTTCCTGCGCGGCAACGCCGATATCTACCGGTACGATTTATCGACAGGGCGGATTTCGGTCGTCGTCAACGGCCCGGGTGTGGACAGCGCTCCAACGGTATCGTCTGATGGTAAGTGGGTGGCGTACAGCGCATCGGTGGATGGCAACGCGGAAATCTTTCGCATGCGTCCGAACGGTACGAAACGAACGCGCTTAACAGTCAATTGGGGCATAGATACCTCGCCGACATGGTCTCCGACAGGACGCGAGCTGGCGTTTACATCCGACCGCAGCGGTGCGCCGCAAATCTGGCGTATGGATTCCGACGGCGGAGATGTGCGCCGTATTTCCTATGCGGGAAACTACAATGATTCACCGGCGTGGTCTCCACGGGGCGATTTGATTGCATATGTCAGCCGAGATGGAGATTTTCAGATTTTCATTATGACGCCGGAAGGAAGGGGTGTAGAGCAGCTAACATACGGCCCCGGAGCGAACTATGATCCGGCATGGTCTCCTGATGGTGTAAAAATCGCCTTTACATCGACACGCGGCGGCTCGAAAGCGATTTGGGTGATGAACTGGGACGGCAGCGACCCGCGCAAACTGACATCTGGTCTCGAAGCCATGGCACCGAAATGGGGACCGGCGGAAGTGGTGCAGTGAGCGTTTTAGTCGTGTAAATATACACCAAGTATCACATGAAAAAAAAGCGTCTCTGAAAATCCTATGAAACCGCACATTCACATTGACCAAGAAAAAATCGCCGCTTTCTGCCGGAAATGGAAAATCACTGAATTTTCATTTTTTGGTTCCGTGCTGCGTGACGATTTCGGGCCGGATAGCGATATCGATGTTCTTGTCTCATTCGCCAAGGATGCGGATTGGAGTTTGTTCGATTTGGTGCATATGGAAGATGATCTGCGAGAGCTTTTTAAGCGAAACGTAGATCTGATTATACGCGAGTCGGTCGAAAGAAGCAGAAACTATATTCGCAGGCGAGCCATCTTATCTTCGGCTCAGACTATTTATGCAACATGATCAAGCATATTTGCTGGATGTTCTAAAAGCATCTCGGAAGATCATTCGTATCACGACGGGAATGACGCGCGAACAATTCGGCAAAGATGATGTAGTTCAGGATTCTGTCATTCGACAGATAGAAATTATAGGCGAAGCGGCTACCAAAGTTTCCAAAGAATTCAAAGAAAGCAATCCTGAAATTGCTTGGCGCGAAATGATAGGAATGAGAAATCGATTGATTCATGATTATTCGGAAATTGATCTTGCACAGGTTTGGAAAACGCTTCGCGAAGATATCCCCGTGCTCATTCACAAGATTGAACCACTCGTACCACCTGAGGAAGAATCGTAAGTCATGAAACTTGGTAAAATCTCTAACGTCAGGAAGTAGGATAGCTTTTAATATGTTAAAATTTCGAACTGTATTTTGGTTATTGATACTTTCTTTCGGTATTGTCGGAGTCTCTTGTACCGATAAAAAAACTGCAGATAATCTGATTGCTCAAATTAATTATGCCAGAGTCATTGAAGGATCGTTGACGTTTAGTCCCGATATCCGCCAAATAGCTTATGCGACAGGCGGGGAAGGCAAGCAGTGGGTTGTTGTGAATCGCGAAGAAGGGAAGAAGTATGACGGCATCTTGAAAGGCACTCCCGTTTTCAGTCCTGATGGCAAGCGAGTAGCCTACGGCGTTCGAATCGGCTCTATACAATTTGTGGTCGTTGATGATCAAGAGCAAAAGAGATATGACGGTATCCTACGGGAATCCGTGAAGTTCAGTCCGGACAGCAAACGCCTTGCCTACATCGCTAAAAAAGCCGGTAAGTGGTTTGTGGTTGTCGATGATAAAGAAGGAAAACCGTATGATTTCGTAGATAGCGGCTCTCTTTCATTCAGTCCCGACAGTCGGCAGGTGGCTTATGGTGCGCAGGACGGCGACAAGTGGCTTGCGGTCGTGAACGGTGCGGAGGGGAAACGGTATGACGGTATTTTTGAACGCACTCCGGTTTTCAGTCCGGATAACAAACGCGTCGCGTATGGAGCCAAATTAGATAAAAAATGGTTCGTGGTTGTTGACGGTAAAGAAGGGAAGCGCTACGACGGCATTGGAAGTGGTACGATTAAATTCAGTCCCGATGGGCAGCGGCTGATGTATGGAGCAGGAATCGGCAGTGAGCTGTTTATCGTGGTGGATGGTAAAGAAGGACAGCCGTATGACAACATCGATCAGAAGAGTCTCGTTTTCAATTCGGATGGGACGCGATTTGCTTATGCCGCAGAACTGAAAGAAGGAGACCCCGGATTCGTCGGCGGTGAATTACGGCCAATGGGATACTGGCGCGTGGTTGTTAACGGCAAAGACGAGAAAACCTATCATGAGATTCTGGGAGGCTCGCTTGTTTTCAGCCCGGATGGAAAACATCTGGCCTATGCCGCGACCGTGATGGGAAAGATGTTTGTCGTGCTCGATAGTCTGGAAGGGGAACCGTTCACGAATGTTCTTCATGGCGATATTGTTTTCAGTGCCGATGGAAGCCGAATGGCCTACGGCGCTCAACTGGACATCAAGCGCTTTGCCATTATCGATGGAAAAGCCGGGAATCCGTACGATGCCATTGTGGGAATTTCGTTCAGTCCTGACGGCCAGCATGTCGCTTACGAAGCCCGCCGGGGGAGTCAATGGTTTGTCGTCGTTGACGGCGTGGAAGGCGAGCCATATGAGGATATTGTCGGAGAGAACGGTCCGGTGTTTGATTCTGACAATCATCTTCACTATCTTACAGGATATGAAAACGGTAAAATTTACTTGGTAGAACAAGACATAGAATAAACGACAGGGAGACTCTACAATCAATAAAAAA
>CAZADO010000368.1:0-4707 GCA_964483885.1 uncultured Alphaproteobacteria bacterium
TGCACCATTCGTCCAATGAAGAACCGTATCGGCTCCGATGGCCACTGCATCGTTGTCCGGCTGCGGATCTGATGGAGGCTGCGGCGCTTCGAGAAGTTCCGGACCCGTTACATCATCCAAATAAACCGTATTGTCGCCATCGTCAGGATCCGTGTGCAAAAAAGCAACAAAAATAGGCATTCCATCATAATTCATTAAGCTGTGAGCAAAACGGGCATATACATTGATGAAATCACCTCCACTACCAACATCATACGCCCCGAGAGTGTCTGTGAAACTCGCGGGGAGAGAATCGGTCGTGCTTACAAGAACAAACAGTGAATCATCCCCTGCCACAAATGAGTAATACGACCTTACCCAGAAGGCGATGCTGTCTGTCGCGCTTTCCACCGAAAGTTTCGGTGTAATCAACCAACGAGCAGAAACAAGTCCCACTCCCAAATCCTCGTAAGCCGAACGTGCACATCCCGGTGTGGTGTTTGTATTGGTTGTGCTACGATCCCACAAAATTGCTCCATCAGCCGTCTGAACCGTTTGCCAGCCGACAGGGGGAAAGTTCGAATAATCAAAACTCTCATTGAGCGGTGCCGCCCATCCGACCGAAGCCAAAATGAAAACCGCGGCACAAAGCCCAGAAATAAAACGAACGTACCTCATGGTTTCACCTCTTCACATTTAATAACATGAAATATTGATGAATAATCATATAAAAAACGGACTCCTCACAAATGAAAAAACCCCATTTTGAGCACAGTAGCAGTCTATTAGGGCAGGATCCTTTTCAAAATGTTTCAGAAGTCCAGTAGATTAAGTAAATGAAATATACGCACACTTCACGAGGAAATCAAGTGAATTCCAATCAGTGAAAAAATATTTCTCAGAAGTTGATTTGCATCAAGTACTACAACATCATTATTATCAACCCAATGGAAATCTTCGTGGTTTAAGGTGCACAATATTAGGCAAAATTCTTTCAATGAGAGGTCTCTAAAAAATCTGACTTGACATCTTGCCGCAGGTTGTGTATACTCTTGATACACAGTTCTGACTCTAAAGCGAGGGTCAGTAATTATTTACGCAACACCGCAATCCACATCTTGGCGGTTGCTTCATGGGAGTATTCTTATGTATCGCACCATTCTGATTTTCATCGCGTTTGGATTATTTTCCGCAAGCGCACAGGCTGTATCCTTAGAAAAGATCAGTGTCTCGCTCCAGGAAGAATTGCATTTTTCTCCCGCCGATTCCATGATAAGCGCTATCGTTCACTTAAGCGAACAGGCGGACATCTCTGCGTTGGATCAGCAGCTTTATAATTCCAAAGCGAGCCGAGCTCACCGACATCAGGTCATTGTAGAAGCTCTACAATATGCCGCTGATATAAGTCAAGGGGAGCTGCTGGCCGCACTCGACGAATTGAAAGAACGTGGGGATGTGGGGGGATATACACCGTTTTGGATTACGAATTGTGTTGTTGTTCAGACATATCCTCGAGTTTTAGAAGAGCTCAGCGACCGTCATGATGTTCAATGGCTGGAACGAAACTTCCGGGTGGAACTTATCGAACCATTTCCGGGGAAAGGTCCCGTACGCGGCACTCATCTTGACGACAATCACGGTATTCCCGCAGGTATCCGCGCCATCGGTGCTCCCCGTGTGTGGTACGAACTCGGTATCACGGGTGTAGGACGGTTAATCGGTAATATTGACACGGGTGTGGATGGTACACACCCAGCTTTGACTTCAAGGTGGCGCGGCAATTTCGCGCCAGCGGATGAATGCTGGCGTGATGCCGTCGGAACAACATCTTTCCCACGAGATCTCGAAGGTCACGGAACTCATGTGATGGGAACGATGTGCGGCAATTCTGAAATAACAAATGATTCCATCGGTGTCGCGCCGAATGCTCGCTGGATAGCTTGCAACGCCATCGATCAGTCAAGCGGAGGAGAATTCGATAACGATATTATTGACGCATTCCAATGGTTCTCTGATCCCGACGGCAATTCGTTCACTATCGAAGATGTTCCTGATGTCGTCCAGAATTCATGGGGAGTTGACGGTCGGTTTCCGGGCTACGATGACTGTTACAATGTCTGGAACAACGCCATTATCAATTGCGAAGCCGCCGGAGTTGTGGTCACCTATTCCGCCGGCAATGAAGGTCCGGGAAGTCAGACATGCCGCAGCCCTTCAACGGTCGCGATTGATTCGGTGACGATGTTTGCGATTGGCGCTGTGGATGCAACAAACGATACGATTCCTCCCTATTACATCGCGAGTTTTTCAAGCCGCGGACCCAGCGATTGCCCGCCTTTTACGGCGATAAAGCCGGAAGTCTGCGCTCCGGGCGTCTCGGTTTATTCATCGATTCCCGGTGGCCACTATGGGCAAGCCGGTTGGGATGGCACATCAATGGCCGGACCTCACGTAGCAGGGATTGTGGCTCTAATGCGGCAGGCTTGTCCGGATGCGGATGTGAGAGATATCAAATCCATTTTGATGCGGACGGCTCATGACTACGGTGCTGCAGGTGAAGATAACACCTACGGATTCGGATTCGTGGATGCCTATGAGGCGGTCATGCAAATTTCCGTTGGTCGTGGAAGAGTGGAAGGAACGGTTCGCGACAACAGTACCAGCGAACCGATTTCGGGTGCTGCGGTTGAAGCCATCTTGACGGGCCGGAATGTTCGCACCAATGAAGAAGGATTCTATCGAATGTCGCTTATCGGTGACTCTACATGGACACTTCAGTATAGCGCTTTCGGGTATGATTCACAGATATTTGATGTCGACATCATAACAGGTGATACCGTTGAACAGGATGTCTTTCTGATTCCGGTGTCCGTGGGAACACTCTATTGTCATATTATCGCAGGAGATTCCGTTCCGGTTGAAGGAGCTCTTGTTGCATTTCCGGGTACTCCCCTTTCGCCTCAAGCAACGGATTCTCTCGGAGCAATCTTCGTTTCAATGCCGGGAGAAACAGCGTATCCTGTCCATGTATCCTATCAGGATGTTGAGTTGGATACGACGGTTTCTATTATAACAGGTGTTGTTACGGAAATGACTCTTGCCTTGCAGTCTCCCCGAAGTCAACCCACCGGGCCGGATGCATATGGTTATATTTCATTCGACCGGTTTGACTACGGCAATGCCGCTGTCTTCGACTGGGTGGAAATCTCGCCGTCGCTTGGAGGAAACGGAACCATTATCAATCTCCCTGACCGTGATTCTTCAGGCTATGTTGAGATGCCGTTTCCCTTCTATTTTTACGGTCAGGTTTTCCATAATCTAACGGTAAATGAAAACGGTTGGCTATCGCCGGGAATTTCACACGACCACAGTTTCTTCAATTTCACGATTCCGGGGCTACAGGGACCTTCGGGTATGTTAGCACCTTTCTGGGATAATTTGCATGACGGTTCCGACGGTGAAATTTCCTATGCTTATGACAGCGAAAATTGCCGCTTCATTGTCGAGTATTATGACATGCAGTTACTGCCTCCGACAAGCACGCATATGACATTTCAAGTTCAAATTTATTCGTCCAACGCACGGCCTACGCCAACCGGCGATTGCGAAGTTGTGTATCTTTACAAACGCCTTGATGTCGCCGACGCGGCCACAGTCGGCATCGAGAATCCATCCGAAACCATCGGGCTTCAACTTCTCTATAACAACAACCACAATCCTTCCACATGGCTTATCGATGCCGGAGCGGCGATGCGGTTGACAACACGCTCATCGGAAGTAGCCTACGGTTCACTGAACGGTCAGATTACCGCATATCCACCACCACCTGATATTACTGAAGCGATTGTTTATATCGGATGTGATGAAATTTATCCGGACGAGACCGGTTCTTTTGAAGTGGACTCACTAATGGATGGCTTGCATCGTCCGGAAGTTTATTTGGATGGCTACGAAATTGGAACAATCGACGTGATGATTGCAGATGATTCGACGAGTACGATTGCTTTCGAAATCTGGCGGCTTGATCCTCCACGCGAGCTTTCCGCTTCACGTGAGGATTCCAATGTTACTTTACAGTGGCTTCCTCCCGAATCGGTTCAGGGGATTCATCTGGACGCGTTTCAGGAATATAACCTTTACCGAAACGATACGCTGATTACTCAAGTCGCGGACACGTTCTATGAAGACCGGCTGCCCCATTGCGGTGAGTTTGAATATTTCGTGGAAGCGCACTATGATGGTGGTGTCAGCGATGCATCGAATCATGTCACGGTGATACTGCTTTCTGTTGAAGACGGAAGCCTGTCATCCTTGCCGAAAAATTTCGAGCTGGCTCCCTGTTACCCGAATCCTTTCAATGCCACGACAGTGATTCCTTTCGCGCTTCCTCGCGCATCACATGTTCGACTGACGATTTACGACATTCTCGGGCGGCAAGTTGCAAAGCTAACAGACAACACCTATGCTCCCGGACAACATCACCTTGTTTGGAAAGCTGACGGAGCGGCAACCGGACTCTATTTTGTCAAAATGGAGACTGACGAGTTCCATCAAGTTCGAAAAGTCCTTCTGCTTCGTTAGAATTTGATTCGGCATTTAGCACACAAAATAGGCTCCTCAAAAGAGGAGCCTGTTTTTTAGGAAGATAATATGTCACCAGCCGAGTCGGAATTTTTAACTCTGTATTTTTCAAGAATATAGCTTAACAAGACGCTGCCGTGTTCTGCT
>CAZADO010000369.1:0-3887 GCA_964483885.1 uncultured Alphaproteobacteria bacterium
GCTGTCGGAAGAACTTGTTGTCGGGTATCTGTTAGTAGGGACGATTGACCGCTATTGGCAGAGCGAAACATCGGCGGAAGTCGCCTTATCGGCTCGCCTGCTGTATGCGCCGTCCGTGAGCATCGAGTGGTCGTCATCCGCTACAGCGCATACCGATGATTATTTCACGCCACTTAGTATCGGACGCGTAGAGCACGCGGAACATCTGACGCGGAGAGCAATTAATAAACTCTTCACGGATTTTCGAAAACATCATTCGCAGCGGAAGCGGTCAGTTCTCTCGATTCAAACGCGAAGCAAAAGCCCTCCAAGCAATCCACCCTGTCGGCGAATCCTGCTTCTCCCCTTCGCCAACGATACGGAAACACGGTTTGCCGGTCACATCTTCAGCAATCAGGTTTTATCCGCTCTCTACCGGTTCGGTTTTGAAATCATCGATCCCGGGCGAGTGCGGGAAGTCATGCTCGCGAAGCGAGAGTTTCTCCGAGGAGAAATTTCATCGACGCTGCTTGCGGAATTCCAAAGTGAATTAGGCGCCGATTTCATTTTAACCGGCACGGTCAGCCGCTTTAAGACAACGCTCTCGCCTCAGAGTTTGGATGAACCCACGGTCGCATTTGAAGCGCGGCTTGTCGATACGCAGCATGGCGGTGTCGTTTGGGCGGAGTCCTTCGCGCGTGAAGGAAAAGATTCCGCATGGCTTTTTCATATCGGTTCTGTTCACGGCTTGGGAGCTCTATCAAATATAATGGCACGTAAACTGGCCAAAGCGATTCCGGTGGTACGGTCTCGCAGCGGCGAAGCGAAGACGGGATAGCCTGACAGATGGTACTGCAGCGGGGACTATGAAAAACGCGACGAAAATAGTTGTTTTCTGCTATCTCCTGTTGTTAACGGGATGGTTGTTTGTTGGCCAACCGGTTCGCGCGGAAACCGGAAAGACGATTGCTTATGTGAATGGAGATTCCATTTCCGCGGACAGAGTACAGCGCGAATTGATGCGCATCCACTCGTTACGGGCACATTCCATCCAACGAGGGGATTTCGACATTGACCGGCTCGTCAACAAACTTATTGATGACCGGCTCATCACGCAGGACGCGCGTCTTATTGGACTGGAAGAAAATCCGGATGTTGTCGAGCGCGTCACCCGCTTCCGAGAGAATCTGGCGCTTCGCGCTTTGCTGGACGATGTCTCTCCGGACACATTCACCGTAAGCGAAGCGGAGATTCGCGCTGAATTCGAGCGTGATTATCAGCGGTTCGACATTCGTCTGCTGGTCGTGAATGATTCTGCTTTCGCTGAAGCGCTCGCCGACAGCATTCGGCAAGGTACTTCCATGTCCCGGCTTGCCGGAACGTATTCTGTCGGGCGTTACAAGGAAACCAGCGGCGCGACAGGAATCCATACGCTCGTGAGCACGCCTGAGAAGTTGCAGCCGTACTTGCTTGAAAGCGATGTCGGCGATTTAATCGGACCTCTCTATCTCTGGCGATTGTTTTCGTTGATTCGCCCTGAAGCTCGTCTAAAAGCCGACACCGCACAATGGGACAGCTTGCGTCCGATTCTTGCGCAGAAAATTCATGAAAGCAAACTTCGAGCGGCACGCCGTGAGTATGCCGCTCAATTACGGAGCGAAATCCCCGTCGCCGTGGATTCTACCATTATCGATTCTTTTCTCGTCCGCACACGCCAAGGACTCCCGGCATCCAACCGACCCATTATCACGGTAGGTTCGTCGAGATGTATTACGGAATCCGAATTCCGCATGAAATATATGTTTCGAACTGTCGAGGAAAAGGATATGCCAGCGCCCCTTATTCTTGCCGACGTCCTCGATGAGCAGACAGGCACCCTGCTTCTCAGAGAAGAGGCGGAACGAAAAGGTTATTTTGAACGTACACAATTCGATGAAACCGTAAAAATACTTGAAGATTCCCTGCTGATTCAAGCCTATATCAAGGAAATAATTCTTCCAGGCATCACGTTATCCCCCGAAGAAATCGAGGCCTATTACCAAGAACATCAGCGTGATTATCGGACGTCGTCTCAACTAAAAATCTCTACGTTATCCCGCGAGACACGGGAAGACGCCGAAAAAGATTTGAAAAATCTTCAAACCGGCACCGATTTTGTCTGGCTTGCTCGCCGCAATTCGATAGACGCCGCTCGCGAAAAGGGAGGTGCGAGGGGTTGGGTGAGCGCCGATGAGCTTCCGTTCTATATTTTTCAAACTCTCGACACGTCGGAAGTGGGCGAACTTTCCGGACCATTCTTTTTTGAGAACGGATTTGCTATCTTTCAATTGAACGACCGCCGAGACGGGGAGCCTTTACCTCTCGCCTTTGTTACAGAGCAGATTCGGAGACAGCTTTTACAATCCAAGAGAGTTGAAGCCATCAACGCGACGATAGCGGCGCTTCGGGAACAGGCGGACATTCAACTCTTGGAAGATGAAATACAGGATTTAAGAATCAGCGGTCAAATGAATTGATTCATCCCTATCATCAAAACAGTATGATTGCATCAGCAGGAACACTGTGAATTTTCAAAACCATCAAACCTTTTACCGTCAAGGCTGGCTGTTCATCTTCATCTGTTTGGTTCTAACAGCCGCGTTTTTTCCTTCAAATGAGCTTTCGGCTCAGATAAAACGGGGGAAAAGATTCAGTAAACGCGGTGCTTGTCTTGATTGTCACGAGAAAAGCGAATATCGAGGTCGCTATAGTCATTCTCCGGCGAAGAAAGGAGAATGTCTTTCGTGTCATAAACCTCACGGGCAAGTGGGAGCGCTTCGTTTGAAGGAAACGAAGAATCAGCTCTGCGCTCTTTGTCATGATTTAGAAAAGCTCGATTTGAACAAAGCGTTTGTTCACGAACCGGCGCGCAAGGGCGATTGTACGGTGTGTCACAATCCTCATCGAGGCGAAGCTCCGGGGATGCTGAAAACGCCTCTTCCCGAGCTCTGCATGGAATGCCACGACCGCAGCGAATTCACGCAAAGTCACCGCCATAAACCGCTCGAAAAAGGCTGTCAAACCTGCCATGAATTTCACGGCAGTGATAATACCAAATTGTTGAAGAGCAATCCGCAGACATTTTGTCTCGATTGTCACAGCAGTACAAAAGGTGATTTTGCAGCGAAACACGGAGGTTATCCCGTACAGAATGCAGATTGTCGAATTTGTCATGTGCCGCATACGTCGCAAAGCGCAGGACTTCTGCCTCAGACGGTACACGCTCCCATCTCAGATACCGAGTGTGAGATTTGCCACAACGCTTCCGATGCTGAAGCTCCTTTCGCGCTCGCCGAATCCATTCCACAGGTATGTGAGGCGTGTCATGATCCGCTGGAGAAAGCGGGGGAGCATACGCATGCTCCGGTGCAGAGTGGGGAGTGCATGGTTTGTCATCAGTCCCATACATCACGTGAACCTCATCTGCTGCTTGGCGAAACAACATCACTTTGTTTGACGTGTCACTCGGACGTCGAGGCAAAACTTTCGATGAAATCGACTCACAGCATCGCCAAAGAAAATTGTCTGGAGTGTCATCTCGGCCACGGAGATGACAGCAAAGCTCTGCTGCGAGATAATACGTCCGAACTCTGTTTCAAATGCCACGACGAGACGCGCGCCGCGGCGCAAGCCGGACACGTTCATCCGCCTTTCACCGACGAATCCTGCTGGTTGTGCCATGATCCTCATGGATCGATGCAGGATAATCTGCTAACGGTGACGCCGCAAGAGCTCTGTCTGCAATGCCACAGTGATATCGAGAAAGATTTCCTGCGCACGTCCGTACATCTGCCGTTTCAACGCGGGAATTGCAGTGCCTGCCATGAGCCTCACGGAGGAAATGTCGCCTCGCTTCTGAAAAATTCGAC
>CAZADO010000370.1:0-6037 GCA_964483885.1 uncultured Alphaproteobacteria bacterium
CTGCCCGATTTCCTAAATTGAAAATTTCATCTGTATACGCATCGCCATCGGCGAACAAATCATCACGATGGAGACTGACTCGTTCCTTTAGTTCCAGAGGCATCTTTCTTCCGCCGTGAGGAATCGAAATCAGCACCGGAAATGGTTTCATCATATCATCGCTATAAGATGGATTAGAGTAGAAGCGTATCAGCGCCAGATATTGCCTGTGTAAATATAATTTGTTTTAGGGTTATTTCAAAGGCATTTCAACTGCTATGAAGGCCTTCTGCAGGGAGGACACAGTGGTTGGATTATGTCTTTCTCCGCGCAGTTGCGCATTCTTATCAAACATGTGATTCTGAGTCGAAGACAATCTGTTAGAGTGTTGTCCTACAAGTAAATTGCCGGACATGGTTGGGATGGAGTAGGAAACTTCGCTTTGACAACGTTAGTTTTAACTTGTATTTTATATAAATATAGCGCCATGACTCGGCAGTTCTATTTCGCTGTGAATATTGAAATAACATCGGGGCTTGGGATGTATTCGTCGGAGAACGTTTGTCGCTTTGATTATTCTATGAGGCATGAAAGGAATCCCATCAAGCTGGAACTTTCCGCAGCAAGATAACGTTCTGGTATCGTTCAATATTCAGGTCACTATTTACTTAGAAGGGCATTCTGCATGGACTCATCTACTCGTTCAGATACGGCTAAGGATAAACCTCTGCCCGGTCTGGAACCTCCTTCGGATACTTCAATGGTTAAAGATGAGGTTTTGGCCAATCCGATTCGACCGCTTTTGGATGGTGCGACACCGAATCTGCCGCTTCTCTCGCCCGAGATGGAGTCGGTTCGAAAAATGGCCTCGGATTCCCAGCTTCCAATCGAGGAGCGTCTGGAGGCCTATGAGGACATTTTCGATTCGGAAGTCGGGGATACAAACCTTACCCGGGCGAAAAACATCGAGAGGGAAATCGGACTTCGCCAAATCTTTCTTAAATTTGAAGGCAGTAATCCGACAGGTACTCAGAAAGATCGAATTGCCTTTGCGCAGGCGATGGATGCTATGCGGCGAGGATTTGATACGATTACCGTGGCGACCTGCGGTAATTATGGTGCAGCGATTGCGTTTGCATCCGCGACAGCGGGGCTTCGATGCATTATCTATATTCCCGAGGATTTCCATACCAATCGCGTTCAAGAAATGGCAAACCATGGGGCGGAAATTATACGTATCCAAGGCGATTATGAAACGGCGGTCGTGATGAGTCGAGAACATGCGGAGCTGGAAGAGTTGTATGATGCCAATCCCGGCGGCGCCAATACGAGTCTCCAACTCAAAGCGTATGGTGAAATCGCGTTCGAGATTTATGATGAACTTCGAGATGCGCCTGCCGTTATCGCTGTTCCCGTGTCCAACGCCACAACGCTTGCAGGAATTTATAAAGGTTTCTTAAGCTTGCATCGTCGAGGGAAAACATCCCGCATACCGAAAATGGTTGCGGGTTCTTCCTATGGAAAAAACCCTGTTGTTCAAGCTTTTCTAAAGAAGGCTGACCATTGCGAAGACTTGGTACCCGAGAAAATCAAAGAGACCTCGATTAACGAACCTCTGGTGAATTGGCACTCGATTGATGGAGATATTGCCTTAGACGCGATTTACTCAACGAATGGATGGGCGGCTTACACCAGTGATAGAAATATGATGACGTTTTCACGGAAAATTCGTGAGGCCGAAGGGCTTAGTGTGCTGCCGGCTTCGACCGCCGGCTTAATTGCTCTTTTCGACAAGCATCAGAAGGAACCGATGTCGGCGGACAGATATGTCGTCATTCTGACAGGGAGGCGTTCATAATGTCCGGATTTGACGGCAATGCGATTGTTTATTGTCAGGGAGCTTTCAACACAACGAACGGCAAGACGGCTCATGGTTTGGTCCGGTTTACTCGTCGTTATAAAGTCGTTTCGGTGGTTGATTCGCGCTACGCTGGAAAAGATGCCGGGGAAGTCTTGGATGGCCGAAAAAATAATATCCCGATTCATGCGACGATTGAAGATGCCGTAACAGCCGCGAAAAAAGCAAAAGTGCCAGCGACGCATCTTGTCGTTGGATTGGCTCCGGACGGAGGTCGTCTTTCAGTGGAAGCTCGCAGCGATATTCAAACAGCCATTCGATTGAAGCTGAACATCGACAACGGACTTCATGATTATTTGGCTGATGATCCCGAAATAGCTGAGCTTTCATCGACCAATGGCGTGGTTCTGCGAGATATTCGCAAACCTCCGACGATTGAAGCTCTGCATTTTTTCACCGGAAAAATTGAAGAGGTCACGTCTTTCAAAGTGGCGATGCTTGGAACGGATTCGGCGGTTGGCAAACGAACGACGGCTTGGCTGCTGGCCAAGGGTTATGAAGAACTCGGGCGCACAGTGGAAATGGTCGGTACCGGTCAGACGTCTTGGATGCAAGGCGCGCGATACGGCATTATTATGGATTCCATCATCAGCGATTTTGTCTCCGGTGAGATTGAACATGCCGTTTGGAGTGCTTGGAATGAAACTCACCCGGATGTAATCATCATTGAAGGACAGGGCAGTCTGCTGAATCCAGCGTATCCGGGAGGATTCGAGATTTTAGCGGCGGGGCGCCCGGATGTCATTGTGCTTCAACATGCGGCAGCCCGAAAAGAATACGATGGTTTTCCGGGTTATAAACTCCATGATTTATCGAAACAGATTCAGGCGGTCGAAGTGATTTCGGATAAGCCGGTTGTAGCGATTACATTGAATCATGAAAACATATCCGCCGAAGATATTCAAAAAACATGCGAGAAAATCGAAACGGAAACCGGACTCCCGACCAGTGATGTTCTGATTGAAGGTCCTCAGAAAATTGTTGTCGCTCTTATGGAAGCGGAGAAACAAGTCAAAAGGAAATAGACATGATTTCCGAACGCCGCGACTCACAAAAAAGCAAAAAGAGGTTTCAATGAAATCTCAAAAAAAATCCAATCCACTTGACCAATTGGTTGTCATCGAACGACTTGAGGTCGGCCCTGTCCAATTGACCGCGAACCGCCTTGTGGCTCCCTATAAGGTCACCACAAAGAAAGGTACGTCAACCTTTGACTTCACTTACAAATACGAAGAACCGGTGTTTGAATTATCGAATCCTCAATCCATAAATCTCGCCGCCGTCATAGCGGCGCAAATCGCATTGAACTATGGATTGTTCTGTAAGCAAATCATCTTTCATGATTATTTGGATGAAAAAGACCGAGCATTCTTAGTGGAAATGGCGGAGAACACCGCTCGAGAAATCTATGTGAAAAAATTTCTTGAACCGAATCCTTTTATTACAGGCAAAGCGGCGAATCTCCCTGTCATAGCAAAGAAGAATTATGTTCAAGCCGAACTACTCTTTCCAAACCTGCAAAAATCCGCGCCAGCCGTATCGATGAAATCACCGGAAGCAAAGCACTATCATCGCGAACGCCATGCTATCCTGTCAAGTGGAGGAAAGGACAGCCTTTTGACGTACGGTTTGCTGCACGAAATGCGTCAGGAAGTCCATCCCATTTTCATTAACGAATCGGGACGGCATTGGTTTACCGCTCTGAACGCCTATCGTTATTTCTCGAAAAATGTTCCGAACACGTCGCGCGTCTGGACGAATTCCGACCGTCTTTTTTCATGGATGCTGAGGCATTTGCCTTTTGTTCGACCCGATTTTTCGGATATGCGCTCCGATGAATACCCCATCCAGCTATGGACAATCGCGGTGTTTCTTTTTGGTTCCCTGCCCTTGATTCAGAAGCGTGGAATCGGAAGACTTATGCTTGGAGATGAGTTTGACACGACCGAAAAGCGTACGTTCAAGGGAATCACACACTATAACGGCTTGTTTGATCAAAGCCGTTATTTCGATGAGGCGATGACCCGTTATTTCCAGAAAAAGGGATGGATGTTCAGTCAATTCTCGATTCTGCGGCCGCTCTCGGAGATTCTCATTCAGAAAATTCTCGCCGTTCGTTATCCTGCATTGATGCAGCATCAAATGTCCTGTCATGCAACGCATAAAGAGAAAGATATTATTCATCCTTGTGGACGATGTGAAAAATGCCGGCGTATTGTCGGTATGCTGGTAGCCTTGGGAGAGGATCCGCAAGCCTGCGGCTATTCAACCGCTCAGATAGACGCCTGCCTCCGAGCTCTCGCTGAAAAGGGAGTGTATCAGGAAACGGCTTCTACTGAACATCTGGATTATACGCTTGGTTCGCTGAAAAGAATCACCTTATCCGAATCCAGAAAAAGACGGGCGAAAGCGCATCCCGAACTCATGAAGTTGCGGTTTGATCGAGAACGCTCGCCGATGAACACCATTCCGATTGATTTGCGACGTCCTCTTTATCAGATTCTTCTTGACTGTGCGGATGGAGTTGTTAAGCGAACGGGACGCGTTTGGCTCGATATAGATTTGTTGGAGCATGCAGAAATACAGACACCCTATCGCTTCGAAACATCTTCGCCGCAAGATGCAGCTTCAAAGATGTCCCATCTGGCCGAAAAATTTTTGTTAAGAGAATTAACATGGCCGGAAGCTCAAGAAAAGTTCAAACAAGTCGATGTGGCGCTGTTGCCGGCAGGCTCGATTGAACAGCATGGGCCCCATCTTCCGCTGGATACCGATGCTTTTGATGCGGACTATCTGGCGAAGCAGGTGGCATCGGCATGTTCTGAACCCAAGCCGATTGTGCTGCCGTGTGTTACCTACGGTGTATCCTATGCTCATGAAGATTTCAGCGGTACGATAAGCATCAGCCCCAATACGCTGGCGCAACTCACCTATGAAATCGGAATGAGTATCGCCAAACAGGGCATCACGAAACTTGTGATAATCAATGGGCATGGCGGGAATAGTCCGGCTCTGCATTTTGCCGCACAAATGATTAACCGGGATGCGCATATTTTTGTATGCGTTGATACCGGCGAAACCAGTGATACGGATGTTGAAGCGATGTCGCAGGTTCCCAATGATGTTCACGCCGGAGATATCGAGACATCAACGACACTGGCCGTGCGACCGCAATTGGTTCAAATGAATCTTGCCGAGAAATTCGTCCCGAAATTTTCCAGCCGTTTTCTCGACTTCACGACCCGACGCAGTGTCGAATGGTATGCAAGAACAGCGAAGATTTCCACGAGCGGAGTCTTTGGCGACCCGACAAAGGCTACGAAGGAAAAGGGAGAGAGGATATGGGAGGTGATGATTAAACATCTTGTTGAATTAGTGGAATCTGTGAAGGGAATGACGCTTGACGAAATCCATCAAAAGCGCTTGTAGACGATGAAAATATCACGCGTAGAAATCTGGCCGGTTGAAATGAAACTGGCTGAACCCTATACCATCGCTTACGAAACGGTCGAACAGACCACAAACATTTTCGTCAAGATTGAAACCAATACCGGGCTTGTTGGCTACGGATGCGCCGCTCCTGATTGGGAAGTGACCGGCGAAACTCCCGATTCCGTTCAATCCGCTTTTAATCAGACCATCACTCCTATCCTTCATCATTCTGATCCGATAAGACGAACATGGCTGCTTGATAAAATCAAGCAAGCTCTCCCCATGCAGCCTTCGGCAAGGGCCGCCGCGGATATGGCGCTTCATGATATTCTTGGTAAGTTGACCGCACAACCGCTATGGAAGCTTCTCGGAGGCTACCGCAGCCGGATTCGGACAAGCATCACCGTTGGAATTTTGAGCATGGAGGAAACAATAGAACGTGCTGTCGCTCATACCAAAGAAGGATTTCATGCGCTGAAGTTGAAAGGCGGGCAGAACATGCTCGAAGATGTCGAACGTGTTCTGAAAGTCCGGGAAGCCGTTGGGCCGCGCGTGGAACTGCGATTCGATGCCAATCAGGGATATTCCGTTGCAGAAGCGACTACATTCGTCCAAAAGACGCGAGCAGCCAAATTGGAAATTTTCGAGCAGCCGACGACGCGTAATGAACCTGACTTGATGGGACGTGTTGTGGCGAATGTTTCAATC
>CAZADO010000371.1:0-4551 GCA_964483885.1 uncultured Alphaproteobacteria bacterium
AAGCGGCGGCCATTCGTCTTTGGGAAAATCTTTTAGTCCTTTGACTTCAGCGTTGAAATCCAGATGCGTAAGGAAGCTTAAAAATCCCGGGACTCTTATCGCCGCATGTACGGTTTCGGCTTCCGCGTCCGGGATTCCGAAAAGAATCATCGGAGCCTGAGTCTGGGTTTCAAAGAGTCCCTCGTACGCCGCAAGTTTTTCCGGTTGCGTGTTGGCAACTTGAACAGCATGATAATGCCCGAGTCCCAGTTCGAGAGCAGACGTTACAAAGGCGACAATGAGACCGAGTTTCAGAGAGCGTTTGGCGAAGTCCATGTGTCGCCCTTTGAGGAGAAACCATGCGCTGAGTCCCATCATAAAAAACGCGCCGGAAATCAGAGCCGCATCAACCGTGTGCAAGTAGCGTGGAATGGTTGAGGGATTGAATGCCGCCGCCCAAAAGTCAGTCAGCACGGCACGGCCATCGACAATCTCGAATCCGGCCGGAGTTTGTTGCCACGAATTCGCGATGATAATCCAAAGCGCCGAAAGTGTCGAACCGAACGCGACCATGAGAGAAGAAAACCAATGGACTCTGACGGAAAGGCGGTTCCATCCCAAAACGAGCAAAGCTAAAAAGCTCGATTCAAGGAAGAAAGCGAAAATACCTTCGGCGGCCAGAGGTGCTCCGAAAATATCCCCCACAAAACGAGAGTATTCCGACCAATTCGTACCGAATTGGAATTCCATCACGATGCCCGTTGCCACTCCAATCGCAAAGCTTAAGGTGAAGACCTTTATCCAGAAGCGCGCCATTTTGCGATAGATGTCTTCTCCGGTTTTCTTATACTTCGTCATAATCCAAAAAATAAGCCACGAGAGTCCAATCGTCAGTGGCGGAAAGATGAAGTGAAAACCAATGGTCAGCGCAAATTGGATTCTGGAAAGCAGAACAACATCCATCATCAGCTCTCCTCTTTTTTGTTCGGGGACTTTGCTTTTTTAAGTTCTTCCCAAGCCTGAAAGGCTCTTCGAAGATGGGGGATAGTAATTGAGCCTCCGACCATCACTCCAATCGCAAGCGCTTCCTCAAGTTCCTCGTCTGAAATGCCGGCTTTGGAACATTGTGTCAGATGATAGAGAACACAATCATCGCATCGCAGCACGAAAGAGGAAACAAGCCCGATGAGTTCCTTGACTCGACCGGGCAAGGTTCCATCGCGGTAAACCTGCCCATCAAGGCTATAAAATCGTTTCAGCTCTTTACCCGCGTATTGCAGGACGAGCTGATTCTGTTTTTCGCGATTCTCTTGAAAGGTTTCGATTTTGTTTTTTGGCACGTGGAATGTCTCCGAAATATCCCGATTGATTTCCGAAGCAAAAAGGCGGTTCGATTCCTAAAAGGGAGAGAAGCCGCTGTCCGACCAATAATCCTCTTTGAGCGATTCCTGTTGACTTAGCAGCATGCGGTAATGACCGGTTTCCCAGTCGGCGAGTTCCATGTAAAAGGCGCGGATTTCCGCCATCGGAGCGGCCTCAGCTTCTGTCTTGTAGAAATTTATCGCAGAGAGTTCGAGTTGAATGCCAATCGAGAGTGCGCTCATCTCGTAATGAGCGTCACGAACGCGCGATTTGATTTGCTCGGAAAAAATCGGGCTCATGCCTGAGAAATCCGCGGGCTTTCCGAGCCGCACACTGGAATCCGGCTTTCCGGTTTCGGTGATGGCTTTGTATTGTGTTTTCAGGAAGTGTTGATGGTCCAATTCTTCCTGAGCGAGCATTTCGAAGGTTTCGCGTCCTTTGGCGTCGCTTGTCGAGCGAGCGGCCATCATGTAGAAATGATAGCCGTCCACTTCTGCCTGAATGGCCTTCGCTATACCGTCCGCAACTCGTTTCATTGATGGTTCCACGCGCAATTCTCCTCATCATTTTTGGGATGGTCTGATTTCTAACCCGCTTCCAGATTGAATTCCTGCATGTCAAACCAGAATCCGTTGCCCGAAACCGCATCCAATTCGGCCTGAACGAGCGCCAGATGACCTTCTTCGATTTCGACAAAGCGCGCGAACAACTGCTGACCGTTCCCCGATAATTCTGAGACCATCTTCTTGTAGAAATTGCTGGTTTTCATCTCCAAATCTCGAGCCTTCGTCAGCATGGCAATCTCTGAACCTTTTGGAGAGTCTCCCATTTGGGCGTTCAGCTTTTTATACTCCTCGTCAATCGCTTCTCGAGATGGAATCGCGGTCCTTAGATTTTCAACCGTGATGCTTCCGGTCTTTTCCCATTCTTCAAGCCGGTTTCTGAGGTATTTCAGATGTCCTTGTTCTTCACTGGCCAAAATTCCGAAGACGCGCCGTCCGATTTTATTCGTTGCCTGCTTGAGCGCATCGACGTAAACTGTCCACACACGTGCTTCATATTCAATGGCGGTCTTTAGTGCCTCTTCAATCGTCACTTTTCCTCCGTTCCTGTGGACATTATTCGTGTTCCAAGCTCTTTATCCAGCATGAACATGCCGTTTCCGGAATCGCCGATTCGTTCCAGCATCTGCACAATTTTCGATGCCGTCGCTTCTTCTTCCACCTGTTCCGTCACGAACCACTGCAAGAGGATTCCCGCGGCGTGGTCGCCCTCTTTCATAGCGAGCTCAACCAAAGCGTGAATCTTGGATGTGATGAATTTCTCGTGCTTATGAGCGTCTTGAAAAGCCGCTAATGGCGTCGCCCATTTGGCCTTCGGTTTGGTTAGCTCAAGCAACTCGACTTTGCCTTCGCGTTCCAGAATATGATTAAAGAATTTCATCGCGTGCACGTATTCTTCGTGGGCTTGGACATGCATCCATTGAGCCATACCATCGAATCCGGCAGCGCCGAAAAAAGCCGCCATCGACAGATACAAATAGGCAGAGCCTATTTCGTGATTGATTTGCTCGTTAAAAGCTTGCTGCATTTTTTTGCTTATCATGGGATTTATTCTCCTTTCCACAATCCGTGAATGTTGCAATATTCCCGCGCGAAGACTTTCTCCGCCGTGACAGGGAACATAGCTTCAGGGGTATCACCGGGTTTCAGATATTGCCGGTAGATTCTTCCATCAGCGATAAGCTCAATCCATTCGATGTAGTGTTTGGCTTCCATCGGATGTGCGACACTTCCCACGCTGACTTTGATGCCGCCTGCGGTTTTTTCGATGACAGGTACGTGTTTCTCCTTGGCTGCATCGACGGTGTTCTCGACAATAAGTTTCATCGGCTGATTGCAGCATACGAGTGTTCCGACTCCTTCGTGAAGTACTTCCACGATGTTTCCGCAGACTTCACATTTATAGACCTGCATTTTCTGGGTCATTTTAACCTCCTCTTGTGATGTTATTGTGAGAGTTTATTTCTTTTCCACACTCTGGAGTTTGAACTCCAGCCAGTCTGCCATTTCCTGAATATTCTTGGCGAGATACCAGCGGCCATTGGCAAAAGCTCCATAGTCGGCTCCGGCCATTGCGGATGCGAAACGGGTTGAATTCGCAAAGAAAAGCCAGTGCTCCACCCATTTTTTCTCCAGAGCTTCGTCGAAAATATCTTCCCCTTGCGGTAATCCTTTCGCCGCACCTTTTTCCCACGCCGTTGTCAATATTTGAGTGGCCGTGAGGGTCATGTCGTTCGTGGTCGCAATCGTGTTTTCCAGTCGGATATATTGATTTTCCACCCACGACGTACTGTGACATGCAAGGCAAATTTGTTGCATGGTTTCGCGCCGACGATTTTGCTCTTCAGCGTCGATAACGTATTCTACGACGGGTTCACCGGTAAGTTCCGTCGGTAAAGGAAGCCCGGCTTTGTTTTTTATGAGCGCGGTGTTCGGAGACTTCGGGTGCGGATGCGCGTACGGAAGTCCGAAAATCCGCCACGGCAAACGATCATTCATTCGATGTGATCTCTCGGCAACGGTTTCGCCATCATCGGTGGTACTCATACTGACATGGCATGCAGCGCAAGTCGGAGCCGTGAAATCTTTGCCGACTACCCACGGCACATTGTCGAAATCCCAGTCGGTGCTCATCGTCGAAAACAGATTGCCATGTTTGCTGACACTGTACACTTTGTAAGCAGGGACATCTGGACCCTTGTGGCATTCGGAACAGGTATAGGGCTTTCGCGCCATCTTAATCGAAAACTCGTGCCGGGAATGACAGGACGTACAAGCACCTTTCGAGCCGTCGGGATTCAAACGTCCCACGCCTTGATTAGGCCAACCCGTGAGCACGGGAAACTCCATTTCGCCGAAGTCCGTTTCTCGCGTTGTCGTGCCCGTAACGGTTACATTCGTTCCATGACAGAAGTAGCATGACTCCGCTTGCGTCAGCTCATCCGGTTCAGCATAAGCGGTTCCCAAATTCTCGAACGTTTGCATGCCGTTAACGGATTTTACCAAACTGGAAAAGAGCGGATTATCCTTCAGATTCGCATAGGCATTCGCCATGATGTTTTGTTCGTACTGCGTCTCTTCCACAGGATGACACACCGCGCAGTTTTCAGGAGAGACAATCACATGAATCTGATAGCCGTTGTGTTCG
>CAZADO010000372.1:0-7424 GCA_964483885.1 uncultured Alphaproteobacteria bacterium
AGAAGGAAATATTTTGCAAGCGTTGTTTATCGCACGGTTATTGCGATTGTAATTGTTGTTGGTGTTTGTACGGCTTTTGCCAGTACTCCGAATTTCACGGCTGTTGATGGCATCGGCACAGGCAGTACCCTCGGTATATCATGGGGAGATTCGGATGGGGACGGTGATTTAGACCTCGCCGCTGTGAACGGATCCGATGAACAAAATTATCTTTATCGAAACAATTATCCCACGCTGACGTTCTCATCGCTGTCGCGTTTTGATAACGGCAAAGGACCTCTCGGAGTCTGGGGAGACTATGACAATGACGGCGATTTGGATTTCGCGGCTGCTTTCTGGGAGGGACAAAACAAACTCTTTCGGAATGAAGGCAGTAACAGTTTCACCGAACTCGACCGCTTCGGTCCCTCCTATGACCGAACAAAAGGAATGGCGTGGGGCGATGTGGATAATGATGGTGACTTGGATTTAGCCGTCGGCAGGTATAACCAGAATGCGCTGTTCGAAAATGTCGGTTCGGATAATTTTGTCCAGCATGATTTATTCGGCAGCGGACTGACGGAAGATATCGCGTTGGGCGATTACGATAATGATGGAGATTTGGACGTGGCCGTCGGGGACTATACAGCGGCCAACAAGCTCTACCGTAATGACGGTGGATTGGTCTTCACGGAACTGGCGCGGTTTGGTTCGGCCTATACCAATGGTCTCAGTTGGGGCGACTATGACAATGACGGTGATTTAGATATGGCGGTCGCCAACGATATGGGAAACAATTTTTTGTATCGAAATGATGGCGGGGATGTCTTCACCTATGTGGGAACACTGGGCAGCGGCAGCAGTTACGGCATTGCGTGGGGGGATTACGACAATGACGGCGACTTGGATGCCGCTGTGGCGAACCTCTCCGGAGGATGTGAACTCTATGAGAATACACTTCCGGGTTTTACGCTGCAAACACCTTTTGGTACCTATACGGGAGAAGCGCTGGCGTGGGGAGATTATGATTTGGACGGCGATATTGATATCGCGATGGGACGGATTTCCAGTCAGACAAACAAGCTCTATCGCAACGACGAGAACGATGGCAACTACGTGATTGTCAAGTGTGTTGGCAGCGGCGAAACGGATTTTACCAACAGGAGCGCCATCGGAGCAAAAGTCCGATGTTATGAAGCCGGAACGGCAACTTTACTGGGATACAGGGAAATCTGCAGCGGAAATGAAGCCTATGGAATGAATTCTCTGGAAGCGGAATTTGGCGTGGTTTCTGCGGGATTATATGATATCGAAGTTGTTTGGACGAACGGCTGCAGCGATTGGGAGCTCGATGTACCTACAGGCAGTCGGATTATTGTTGAAGAGACCGGAGTCGGAGCGCCGGACAATGTCATCGTCAGCCTTTTATCGGGCGTGCACATGAATTTATCTTGGTCACCGGTTCCTTGTGCGAACTGGTATCGCATTTATGCGGATGATACGGATCCGTTCTTTACGCTTGATGCTGCTCATTTAATATGGGAACATGCCGATACGGTTTATATCGAACCTTGGGCCGCGGTGGATTATAACGCGCGCTACTACAAGATAACAGCGGAGCGTATTCCATAGGATACATGATGCAATTAAACAACAGCTATAAGAGAGAGGGAAACGTGAAACGGAAACGTTGGACAGTGATAACGGGAATACTCATCATACTGATAGGGCTGAGTGCTCTCTGGGGGCCTACCCTTTGGGCGGATGCTCAAAACATCAACGAACAATTGGGAAAACTAAGCTTTGTTTTGCGTGTGATACGTGATGTCTATGTCGAAGAGCCGGATATGAGTAAGGTCTTCGACGGAGCGATTCGCGGTCTGCTCGAAACATTGGATCCTCACTCGGCTTATATTCCCGCGGATGCGCAAAAGCGAATCAGTGAACGGTTTCAAGGTGAATTCGAAGGTATCGGCATCCAGTTCGTGATTCAGAATAAAGTGCTGACCGTCGTATCGCCTATTCCGGGGACACCCGCGGATCGGTTGGGTATTCGAGCGGGAGACAGGATTATACGGATTGAAGACATCTCAGCGTACGGCATTACGAACGAAGAAGTGTTCGAGAAACTTCGCGGACCGAAAGGAACGCAGGTAACCGTCACGATTTCTCGCGAAGGCATTCCGGATCCGATGGATTTCACTATCACGCGGGACAAGATTCCGATTCACTCCGTTTCAGCCGCGCTTCTGTTGGATGATGATGAAACCGGCTATGTCAAAATCACGCAATTTACAGCCATAACGGAAGACGAAGTGACGCAGTCCATCGACAGCCTTAAAGCGCTGGGAATGCAGCAACTCATCTTAGATTTGCGCGGCAATCCGGGAGGGTATCTGGATCAAGCATGGCGGGTGGCGGATCTCTTTATTGCGGAAGAAGGCAAAACAATCGTTTATACCAAAGGCCGTGTTGCCAAGAGTAACAAGACGTTTGCATCGACCGGACGAGGTGAAAAATATAACTTTCCTTTGATTGTTCTGATTAGTCATGGCAGCGCATCGGCCTCTGAGATTGTCGCTGGAGCGATTCAGGATTTAGACCGGGGCTTGATTGTAGGACAGACCAGTTTCGGGAAAGGACTTGTGCAGACGCCGTTTAATCTTCCCGATGAATCCGTAGTTCGCATCACGACTGCTCGCTATTACACACCATCTGGCAGACTTATCCAACGGCCTTACGATAAGGGATTGGTGGATTACATCGAAGAAGGACGGGAGGATGAGGATATTAGTGAAATCGATACGACAAAGCGCGAAGTGTTTCATACCGCCGGAGGACGCATCGTCTATGGCGGAGGCGGCATTCGACCGGATACGATTATCGTGCCGGCAAGAGCGGAAGCTCAGACGTTTCGCTTGATGTCCAAGAGACTTTTTTTCGAATACGCATCGGATTTCGCCCTGAAGCATTCGGAATTAGCTGAAAATTTCCGGGAGTTCTCGCAGGAATTTCGGATTACGGATGAGATGATGGACGATTTCCAGAAACTCGTTGAATCGAAAGATTTTGAATTGGACACAGCGGCGTGGCATGCCGATGATAATTTTATCCGGAACACGCTTCGCGGCGAAATCGCCAGCACATTGTTTAACCGGCGCGAATACTACTACGCGGTTCAGGTACAGGGAGACAATCAGATTGCAGCGGCACGCACCCTGTTCGACCGCGCCGAAGGAATCGCTGAATTAGGTTCAGGACATATTCCCGACTGATGCTTTCAAGAATGATGATATAAGAAGCGCGCGAACAAACATGTTCGCGCGCTTCTTTTTATGCTTGCCCGATAAAAAAGGGAATTAGCGGAAGTCATTGGCGTCGCGTCAAGGATTCTGTACAGAATATAAATTAAAGAGTAAACTATTAATAATTATGAGAATATAGATAGCGAATCTATAGAGAGGCATCATAAGTGGATATAGTAAAAGAGAATTTGAAGTCGAGATTTCACTTGCGATTTTGAGAAGAGTTAGGTATATTAGATACTTAAACAGATTTGCTATTATGACGCGTAAATCAATTCAGAATTCTTCTATGAAAATCACCTCTTTTTTCGGTTTATTCATCCCCCTTTTGGTGCTGCTCGTGCTGGTGCCCAAGGATGGATTTTCGGCCAAAGACCCGGACATTGAAGCGATGAAGAAGGCAGCGGAATCCCAAAAATGGGAAACGGTCGTCGAAAAAGCTCAGGCTGTTCTAAGTCGAGATGAGAAATCTTTGGAAGCGCATCGACTTCTGGGGCAGGCGCTGATTGTGGTTGGAGATACCATCGAAGCAATTCAACATCTTGAGAGTGCGCTGTCCTTAAAACCCCACGACTCCGGAAGTCTGGTACCTTTGGTCGATGCTCTTCTGGCACGAGGGGAAATTGGTGCAGCAGACCAATATGTCGCAGCCGCTGAAGCGAAAGACCGGAAGGGACGCTCCTGGGAGATTAAGGCGAGTCGCGCGCGCGTCTTGGCGTCGCAGGGACAAATCCCCGAGGCGACGAGAATGCTTGCCGAAGCGGCAGCGAAGAATCCAAAGAACGCTCTGTATCCCATATTATTAGCCCGGCTGTACCGCGATAAGAACATCTACGAGCTGGCAATTGATCATTTCCGTCATGCGGTCGAGCTTGCTCCAACCGATGCCCAGCTTCGTTTTGAACTGGCACAAACACTCATCAAGAACAAACAATTTGATGAGGGACTCTCGGAGTTCAAAAAAGTTCTCGATGCGGATCCGACGAATATCGAAGTGAATTATCAGATTGGTCGGCTGTATTTCGCAGCGGGTCGCTATGCAGATGGCTTAACGTATTTGCAGGGAGCCGTTAAGGATCGTCCGGAACATTTTTATTCGCACTATTTGCTCGGGCAGTCCTATCGCAATCTTGGCCAGCTTGAAGAAGCGGAAGCGTCTCTGTTGAGTGCCCACAAGCTCAGACCACAGCGCCGGGATGTTACGCTTATGCTGACGAAGACGCTGAAAGATGAAACCAAATACAGCGTAGAAATCGGCTTTCTGCGTACGGTGCTTCCCGATACGACGAAGGATGCGGAGCTATTGGAATTGGCGGGAGATGCTTACTATGCTCTCGGAGCGCAAGATTCTGTGAAAGAACAGAAGATGGTGCATTATGATTCCGCGGCGGTTTTCTATAAACGATCTCTAAATGTAGATCCCGAGCAATCTCGTTTGACTTATCGTGTAGCAACGGTTTATTATAATCTTGATGAACTGGATTCGGCGATTGTTTTCTATAAAAAAACTCTTGAACTGCAGCCCGACAAGTGCGGAGCGATGATTACGATGGGCTACAGCTATGGGCGTTTGCAGAAGTGGGTGGAAGCGGTGTCGGCATTGCGCCGGGGAGCCGCTTGCGACCTGACAAATGTAGCGGCGCGTTCGTATTTGGCTTCGATTTTGGCGGCGCGGGATTCTACGAGTGCAGCGATTAAAGTCTATGAAGAGATTACACGGCTGGATTCGGCGAATTGCGAAGCCTACGGCCAAATGGGACTGATTTACTTCAATCGCGAGCAATATGTGCCCGCCATCCGAAATTTGAGACAGGCGGTAAACTATTGCCCTGAGCGCGGAGATTTCTGGAGCCTGTATGGCTACGCCAATTGGTCGCATTTCTTGAATATCCGTGGGCAGATTCGCGATTCTCACGACGGGCTGATTCCCGGCGACGAGCTGCTCGAAAAAGGCGGCGCCTATCTTCGAGGGGCTGAAACCGGTTTTGAAAAAGCCCTTCGTTATAATCCCGGTGACAAGGATTTGAAGGATACATTCGAAGCGGTCAAGGATTACAAAAAGCGAATTGGGGGATAGGAAGCTTTAGCGATATGAGAGTTTTTAGACTGTTTTAACTGTGTTTTCAGGGTAAAAGAAATAATTAATTCGAATAAATCTTTGGTCTATTTTTAAGAGGTTCTGGGAATGAAACAAGGTGCTTTTACCATGATCGTTCTTGTCGTAGCTCTGGCGGTCTCCATCGGTATAGTTTTTTTCATAATTCCCTCGATGGATAAAAAGGATCCCACGACAGGACGTCCAATGACTCCGATTCTTCATCAGATTCGGCAAGCAGGGCCGCTGGTGGCCGCACTCCTGATGATGCTTATCATGGTTATTGCGTATATCGTCGAACGCATCCTGACACTGCGCAAGGCTCGGGGGACGCGGGTGATTCAACTCTTTTTCTCCGAGTTCAGTAAAGCCATTCGAGATGGTCGCCTCGAAGACGCGTCGAATCTTTGCGATAAGCAGCGAGGCTCAGCGGCGGCGGTTCTGAAAGCTGGAATCGACCAGTACCGGCGACTGGCTGGTATGACGGACGTTTCGCCGGAAAAGAGACTGTCGGAAACCCAGCGTGCGATTGATGAAGCGCGTCTGATTGAGATTCCTATTCTCGAGCGCAACCTGATTGCTCTTTCGACGATTGCATCCGTGGCGACCATGGTTGGGCTCTTGGGAACGACCATCGGAATGATCCGCGCGTTCGCCGCGATGGCGCGTCAAGGTGCGCCGGATGCGATTCAGCTCGCGATGGGAATTTCCGAAGCGCTCGTCAACACGGCAGGCGGACTGGCCGCGGCGATTCTCGGTATCGTTGCTTATAACTTCTTTGTCAACAAAGTGGACCAGTTCAACTATAATATTGATGAAGCGGCCTATGTAATGGTCGAACTGTTGAAGGAAAAGGAGGCGTAGAGCTGTGGCGGTTCCAAAACCGAAACGCATTCCGATTAAAATCGATATGACACCGATGGTGGATATCGCATTCCTTCTGCTGGTCTTCTTCATGTCAACGACTCAGTTTAAGCCGCCCGAAGAATTCGCGGTAAGCATTCCGGGCAGTCATTCCGAGATCAAGCTACCGGAATCGGATGTCGTTATCATCACGATTCCCAAGCTGAACAAGGTCTACTTAACGACGGGCGCGGCAAACCTGGATATCAAATACGGGTTCATTAAAGAGACCGAGACAGGCCAGATTACCAGCAAGGAGTTTTCGACACGCGAGCTGCCGGTGACGATTACGAACTACCGGCTACATAATCCGAAAGTTCGTATTATTGTGAAGGCGGATAAAGAAGCGGATTACGGACTGGTGGAAGATGTCATGGCCGCTTTGCAGAAAAATAAAATGACGCGTTTCCATCTCATCACGGAGTTGGAAACCGAGCCGGAGGGTGTTCGGCCCGCAGGCGTGGCCGGATAAGGAGGATTTCGTATGGCTGGTGCTGATGTTGCAGGACCGAAACAACGAGGCGGAAAGGCGTGGAAACGACCTCGCGTCGCCATCCGGATCGATATGACACCGATGGTGGATATCGCTTTTCTGCTGCTCGTTTTCTTTATGGTCACCACGGTTTTCCGATTGCCTCAAGCCATGGAAATCAACTTGCCCCCGGAAAGCGAAGTTGCCATGGAGTTGGAGGTCGGTGAATCCCGGCTTTTGACCTTGCGGGTTATCGAAACCGATGAATTGTTTTATAATATTGGAAGCGACCTGCCTCTCCCCTTGGAATGGGATTCCCTGCGTACCAAACTGTTGGAGCGCAAGGCGGTTGTTGGCCTCGATAAAGAAGGACGTAGTCGTCTGATTGTCGTCGCTCGTGTCTGCCGAAAGGCGAATTACGAGAGTATGGTCAATCTTATTGACGAGTTCAATGTGGCTAAGACGACACGTTTCAGCCTTGACCGATATACCTTCGCGGATGATTCCGTACTGCGACTGGCGAATATCCCCGCCAACTGCATGGCGGTCGTCGCTGAAGCCGAAGCCGCTGAGGCGATGGGAGAAGTCGAGGGCACCGAACCTGAACCCGCAAGCGGGCACTAAAAAGGCGATTTGGTCGTTAAATAAGTGAAGAGATAGTACGCTTCAC
>CAZADO010000373.1:0-4129 GCA_964483885.1 uncultured Alphaproteobacteria bacterium
AAAGACGCAAGCGGCGCTTCTGCAAGCTATGCAGGAGCATGAAGTTTCAGCAGCGGGAACGACGTATACGCTGGATGAGCCTTTCTTCGTTTTGGCAACGCAGAATCCGATTGAGCAGGAAGGAACGTATCCGCTTCCTGAAGCGCAGCTTGACCGCTTCATGTTTAATCTCTGGGTGGACTATCCGTCGTCGGATGAAGAAAATGAAATTGTGCGAACCACGACAAGTCGCTATGCTGTTCCCACCGAAAAAGTACTCAGTGGTCAAGAGATTATTGACTTGCAGGCTCTGGTGCGGCGGATTCCTGTGGCGGACAACGTGATTAAATTCGCGGTAGAACTTGTGCGACGGACTCGTCCGAAATCGGATGACGCGCCGAGTTTTATCAAGGATTATATCGCTTGGGGTTGCGGGCCGCGCGCCTCTCAATACTTGATTCTGGGCGCGAAAACGAACGCAGCGCTTGATGGTCGCCCTACACCGGAAATCGAAGATGTGCGCCACGTCTCGTTGCCGGTTCTCCGCCATCGTCTCGTCACAAACTTCAACGCGGAAGCCGATGGTATTTCGGCTCCGGAAATTGTCAATCGACTCCTTGAGATGAAGCAGTCGTAAAGAGCAGGTATCTTCAGCGAATGGCTTCCACACGCGAATACTTAAAACCGGACGTCGTATCACGACTCAAGAATATGCAGCTTCGAGCGCGCATGGTCGTGGAAGGATTTGTCGCGGGTTTGCATCAGTCGCCCTATCATGGCTTCTCGGTGGAGTTCGCTGAACACCGTCCCTATATGCCGGGTGATCCTCTCAAGAACGTGGACTGGAAAGTTTTCGGAAAGACCGACCGATTTTACGTGAAGGAGTTTGAAGAAGAGACCAATTTAAAAACGTACTTGCTGCTTGATATATCGAAATCGATGGATTATGGAACGGTTTCGGTTACCAAACTCCAATACGCAAGTTTTCTGATAGCGGCGCTCGCGTTTCTGATGATTCAGCAGCGGGATGCTGTCGGATTGGTTTATTACGATACGGAATTGCGCACCTATTTACCGCCGCGTTCAATGCGAAGCTATTTGAATGTTTTGCTGTCTCATTTGGAAAATCTTCGCCCGTCCGGCAGGACGGATATCGGTAGGAATCTACACGCCGTTGCCGAACGTATTTCCCGGCGTGGTTTGGTGATTATCCTTTCTGATTTTTTAGATGAGCCCGAGAAAATTCTTTCAGGGCTTCGCCATTTCCGGCACGACGGTCATGAAGTCCTCGCGTTTCATATTCTCGATCCGATGGAACGTCGTTTTGCTTTCCGCAGTGACAGCCGGTTCATTGATTTGGAAACTGACGAAGAAATGCCCACGCAACCTTGGCACATCCGACGGGATTATCGCCGCTTGTTCGAGGAATTCGTCGAATCACTGAAGCGCGGCTGTCGCGAACAGCTTGTAGATTACAACCTTCTCGATACGTCCACACCTTTCGATACGGCGCTGTTTCAATACCTGATGAAGCGGAAACGGCTCCGATAGATAATTCACATCCACTGTCTTAGAGAACGTCCCAATCCGGAAAAGATTGGGACTTTTTTTATAGTTCTTTGGCAATTCTTGCCTATTGTTCGAAATCCTTGTTTAGGCAAAGAAAAGGCATCAAATGCTAATGTTATCATAAGGTTAGTTGATTGTAGCGAACTATATAACAGATGAAAAATGCTTGGCACAGGCCTTGCTTATTTTATAGCACGAAACATAGAAATTATCTTGCATAAAAGACCTAAACCTGCAAATTCGATAGCAACGATTTTCTTAGAATATCAAGGAGATTCTGACCATGCCTCAAGTCTTGCCACGAACCTACATTCGTCGGCGCCTTAACGGTGACGGTGATTTCAATCGTGATCGCATTCGCGAGCTGCGTACCAATCTAAACATGACACAGGAGAACTTCGCCCATGAGATTGGGGTGACGTTTGCGACAGTAAATCGCTGGGAAAACGGGAGGACGACCCCGAACAGAGTCGCTCAAAAGGTTCTGCAGCAAATGGAGAAGAAACTGCGGAAGATGCAGCGAACTTAAGTGGATTATGAGGAAAAGCCGAGAGATTCTCTCGGCTTTTCTTCCAAATATTGTAAGCGGTATGGGCGTAGTATTGGCGAAATCGACTTAGGCGCGGCGGATGTCGAGTAATTTACAAAGCTTATTCAATTCTGCTTCGGCACTTTCCTCCAAATCTTTGTTATCAGCATAGTCACGCAATTGTTTCGCTAAAAGCTCTATACCCGTAGTAATAAAGCTCATAGCTTTTGGATCTCCGCCCCGTTCAGCCAGAATCTGGGCGGACTTCCCAAGCATAGTCATGGCGAGGCTGTAGGTCAGGAAGATCCGGCTGTTTCCCATCGTTTCATCAAAACTTGGCATAAGCGACACTCCTTACACTTTCAAAGATGAAGGACTAGAGCCTAACGGCAGCCTTCGATATACTAAAAATGTCTCCTTCGAATTACCATACTAAATATACCAAATCAAGGCCCCAGAGTCAAGAGGAAAACTGGTCAGAAATAAAAAGTTCGGGGGACTTACATGCGGCGGCCTGAGCCAAAATCAGAAGATATGACTGATAAAAATCATCTCCCCTTTACGGGGGTCTCTTCAATGATAAAGTGGGAAAGAACAAGTTCTACAGATTTCATGAAAAACTTGAAGTTGTTATGTCGACGCATACAGACTCTTTTTCGTTCGTTTAACTTTCATCGTCGAAAATTTTCGGATTCTATGTCAAAAGACCCACAGATGCCTCTTTGAGGCCTCCAAGGATTTAAGTTTAGATAAGGATCGCCTCTCCGCACGATCCAAGAGCCGGATGAACCCGCAGAGTCAAATCTCAGGTTTGTCCGGCTTGTCTTTTCTCGGACTTGAACATGTGACGGTAGTTTGCTATCTTATAACATCTTCAAAACAACATTAAGTTCGCCGTGTTTTCAAATCTTAAACAGATAGACGCCTACCTGAATGGGTTGATCAACTTCGAACGCTCCGCACGTATGTCCCCTAAGACAGGGCTTCCGGATTTTCAATGGATGCTTCGCGCGATTAAAGCGGCTGGGCTTTGGAAAGCTCCTCCGATGACGATTCTTTTCGCCGGGACGAAGGGCAAAGGTTCGACGCTTCAGTATTTGGAAGCGTTATTGTCGCCTGTTCGACATGTCGTTAGTTTTACCAGTCCGCACCTGCTTTCCGTGCGCGAACGAATTCGTATTTCGGAAAAGCCGATTGAGGAAGCTATTTGGATTAGCGGCTTCAATGAATTGTTTCCCGCTCTCGAAAAAATAAAAACTCTCCATCAGCCTCTGACGTATTTCGAAACATTATTCCTGCATTTTCTTTGGACCCTCTACCACCTAAAAGCAGAGGTTGCGCTTGTTGAAGTCGGTTTGGGCGGAACGTATGATTGCACGAATATCCTGACGCCAACCGTCAGTGTTCTGACACCAATTGATTATGATCATACCGAGATTTTAGGGAAGAACCTTCTAAAGATTGCCCGCGATAAAGCGGGGATTATCAAACCGGGACGCCCGGTAGTTATTGGCAAACAAAGACCTTCTGTCCAGCGGGAAATTTCTCGCATTGCTCGCAAGCATCAGAGTGCGACATTGTTTCTGGGCAAAGATTTTCGATGGACGGATGGAAAAGGAAACCGGTGGAATTATTGGCAGCAAAGTAAAGTCTTCTACAAAGATTTGCAGCTTTCCGCACTGGGAGAACATCAGCGGGATAATGCCGTAACAGCTTTGCGTATATTAATGATGTTCGAGAAAGTCGGTTTGCATATCTCGGAAGCCGATGTTCGCGAAAGACTGAGAGAAGTACATCCGCCCGCGAGATTGGAACTGCTGAAGGGTACACCGCCGGTTCTTCTGGATGTTGCGCACAATCCTGCATCATTTCGAGCGTTAGCGAATCTCTTGCGCGAGAAATTTTCTGATAAGAATATTCTGCTCATCATGGGAATCGTGGAACAAAAGGATTATCGTTCTTGTCTGCAAACCATCGCGCCGTATATACGCGAAGCGATTTTCACCAAACTTTCTCATCCGCGTTCACGAAATCCTGAAGATTTAGCGGTGG
>CAZADO010000374.1:0-4536 GCA_964483885.1 uncultured Alphaproteobacteria bacterium
CCGGAGAAATTCACCGGACTGCCGTGGGTAAGGTGCCCGCCATGAGCCAAATCCATACCCATAAATGTATCGCCGGGCTGTATAAACGTCAGGTAAGTAGCGGTGTTGGCCTGAGCGCCGGAATGCGGTTGAACATTCGCCCAACCTGCTCCAAAGAGTTCCTTCGCTCGCTCAATCGCGAGTGTTTCGGCCACGTCCACGAATTCGCAGCCGCCATAGTAGCGTTTCCCCGGAAGCCCTTCGGCATATTTATTCGTCAGCGCGGTACCCAAAGCTTCAAGTACTGAGCGCGAAACGAAATTCTCGGATGCGATGAGTTCGAGGCCGTCATTCTGCCGCTGATATTCACTTCGAATCGCCGAATAAACATCGGGATCAGTTTTGGGGAGATACTGCATGGTCATAAGTCGTTCACTCGGTAAAATCTTTGGGAAATAATTCGCTTACTTACGCAAAAAAAAATCAATCGCAAAGGGGATTGTTGTCCATCTTTTCGATGCGCTGCACGTGCCGTCCTTTTTCAAAAGGTTCTGAGAGAAACACCTGCGTTGCCTGCCAAGCCTCTTCATTACCCATGAAACGCGCAGCAAGACAAAGGACATTCGCATTGTTGTGCGCTCGTGCGAGGCGAGTCAGTTCATCGGTGTAGCCAACCACAGCGCGAATGCCTTTGTGCCGGTTGGCTGCAATCGACATTCCGGCACCGCTGCCGCAAAAGAAAATTCCGCGCTCAGCCTCGCCCTTCAGAATCATGCAAGCCGCCGGATGCGCGAAATCAGCATAGTCCACCGAATCCAAGGAATTGGTCCCGACATCAGTCACGATATTCCCGGAAACGGTTAGCTTTTTCTTGATGTATTCCTTTAATTCAAAGCCCGCATGATCCGAAGCGACGGCGATTTTCATAATAATATCTTATGGATTTGGAAGGCGGGGTTCTGGCCTTATAAACCAGCTTTCGGTAGCTTCCAGCATTAGGGAAAACCGGAAAAACGTCTCTTCCGCGCCGTAATTTTCGTTTCCGCGTTTTCCAACTTCGGCAGCTAAATGAAGAAATCCTCTCTGTTCGGGCGCGGGAATCGTAACTCCGATGGTACCTCCGAAGTCCATCACGGTTTCACCATTCTGTTCCGGCCAGTACTGCTTCCGGTAGAATAATCCCGCGCGATAGCCCCACTTTTCGAAAGGCGAAAGCCGTGTTTTATAGAGAGCCATTCGTTCCACCCCCACGGATAGCCACAGAGGATTTTCCGGTGTGCGAGTATCGCGCGGCCCTAGGTCGCCCTGCTGCCAAAGGCCGGCTCGAACGTCTCCAACCAGCATCCATCTTTGCGCAAATCTAAATGCCGCGCCTGCTCCCCACTCTCCCGGACCACTTCCGGTTTCCTCATCCTCGGCGACAGAGTCCTGATTCGAGTAGCTGAATTGGGTCGTCCAATTACCCTCAAGTCGAGGATGGTAAAGCACACCCAGCGACAAGTTCGAATGAGGTTGATAAATCGCGCCGATAGTCGTTGCCCATCCTCGCCACGAATCATCGAAATGGAATTCGGTGTCCTGCCATTTAGATGATTGGAAATTAATTATCGTCCAACGTTCGTAGCGTCGAAAGACGTAACCCACGGTGACGCCGACAGAGAAACGAGGCGAGAATTTGAAGGCGTTGATAATCTGCGCTTCCGCCTCACCACCTGAAAAACGCGTGCGTTCTTCATACGTCTGAGTTCCTGTTGTTTTCCATTCAAAGGTCTTGATGTCCATTTGGCGCGTCGGGACAAATCCGAACCCGAACTTCCAAATAGAACTCAATGGAAAACACAGTTGGAATTCTCCTATACCTGCGTCCGCATCGGCATCGGTTTCCCCTGCATTGGTGGTGGACCAGAATGCAAGACGGCCTCCAAAGCGAACCTGAGTGCGTTCAATCAGTCCGAGCAATGCAGGATTCGAGAAATTCGCTCCTTGGCTGTCCGGAAGAGCGAGTCCTCCCGCTGCCAGTCCCGCGGCGCGCGTTCCACCGGGAGGCAAGGTTTCCCCCAGACCGTTCGCACCGTAAATCGAGCCTCCCGCCCATGCGAGGGTCCACGGAACGATGCATAATAGAATGATTAGTGTGCTGTAGCGTACCAAATTCGTAACTCAGGAACGAAAGTTGTATCTTCTGCCAAACGATTGTACAAAACACGGCGTCCTAAGGCTTGGTTTTCCCCGGAAGACGTGATAAAGAAACCGTGGTTATTTGCCGGCTCCTGTACCCAATCGGAAATAAGCGCTGTGACATCGAAAATGACGCGTTCTTCAGCGTCGAAAGGCGTCGATGTAATCGCAATCTGGTCTGTTTGTACGGAATCCAAATCCGTACGCCATGCATCCGTCAGCAGCGTTCCATGCTTCAGGAGTGTGACGCTTCCGAAATTTGCCTCATTTAAAACATCCGCCCAGAGGATTAATTCCGAATGAACAATGGACACTCCAAAATCAGGAAGCACATCCTCCAAGGCAAAATAGAGCAGACATCGCTGCGCGTATCCCTGCATGATCATCATCCGCCCTTCGATAGGAGGCTGATAATTCCAAGCCAGATAAGTATCGCCCACGGTCTGAGCAAAAGTATCCAGTTCAGAGGATTCCCATACGCCCTCATCCGTCGTGTCGTAGCCTACACCATAAAGATATAGGGCGGGCGCGTAGTACAGTCCGGATTCGCCGCTATAGAATTCGCGCATGAATTCAGCGGTATCCTGAGGCTCAATCAAGAAACCCCAATTCGTGGTGTCACCTGCAATCCACTTCGCGACTAATGTATCGGGCAAATGTACTTCAAACGAATCGGTTTCTCCCGCTGTCATCGGAAGGTTATCCATAAGAATAGGATAGGTTTCAAAATTGGGCAGATTGTCTATGCGAACGCTGTCTTCCGCCCAAGCATCCGTGATGAGTCGAATTTGCGCAAACTCCGGGGGAAAGTTATCGTCCGGAGCCGTGGTAACGCCTCGCAAAACCAGCCGATTCGAATCCACACGAAAACTGTCCGGCAGCGCAGAGGACGGTTCGAACCGCAGTAAAAGAACCGCGCGGAAATTGTTCGCGACTCCCCAATGCAAGGATACGCTGTAGCCGTTGGACACTTTCGGGTGCCAAACGGTATCTTGCGCGCATAAAATCCTTGTCTCAGAGAATTCCACATCGGTGCGCAACCCGGCGGCATCTTCCCCGACGGATGTTTCCCGCTGTGCGCATCCGGTGAGCGCGAGCCCAATCAGGTAAAGCGCGACAAATCGATTCCAGAGCCTCTGCCCCAAAACCATCCTCCAAATTCTATAAAGTTTTACAATATAAAAAATCATTCTGTCAATGTCAATAAAGCTTTTATTGTGTTTTTTCATTCCGGCCGGGTTACGCGCGACGACTTATGAGTTGATGTGGCATAATAAGCGCTCAACCCGGCTCGGCGGTGAAAAGAGGTTACGCACGTTGGCGTCATCACTCAGCTATCGGATATTTGCGCTGAACCCGGCTCGGCGAAGAGTAAGCTCGCCGCGGCATGCGTCTCGCGTGCCCGGCTCTCAAGATGTCTGTATCTAATGCCGATTACTTCTTATTAAACACTGCCCCTTTGAAATCGTTCCAATAGCGCGTCCTTTCAGATTCCAGCCGGTAAAAGGCGTATTCCTCGATCTACTGAGGAAGTCTTCCGGATTGACCGTCCATTCGTAGCCCGGCTCTATAATCGTCAGATTCGCTTCTTCACCTGCCGTGATAGTAGATTGCGGCAATTTGAGAATCCGCCTCGGCGCTTGGGTGACTCTTTCGAGTAAAGTGTTTAGAGGGAGATACTTCGGGCAAAGATGCGTTAAGCACAATCCCAGCATCGTTTCCAGACCAATGATGCCAAAAGGCGATTGAATGAATTCGTCTTCTTTTATTTCAACCGGATGAGGCGCATGATCTGTCGCGATAACGTCAATGGTGCCATCCGCCAGTGCTTCGAGGCACGCTTGTCTATCGGTTTCTTCCCGTAGTGGAGGATTCATCTTGGTGGATGTATGGAAAGATGTACACTCGTCGCATGTCAGAAGTAGATGATGCGGGGTAACTTCAGCCGTGACGCGAATTCCTTTCTTTTTCGCCCAGCGCACCCACTCTATCGCCGCTGCGGTGGAAATATGGCAGATGTGAATGTGAGCCCCCGTGTATTCCGCGAGCAGGAGAGCGCGCATAACACCAATAACCTCGGCAACCGATGGAATACCCGGTAATCCAAGCTTCGTGGAAACCGCTCCTTCGTGCATTACGCCACCCGCTGCAAGGCCGGTATCTTCGGCATGCTCGCAGATGATAGCTTTCAGCATATCCGCATACTCCAGAGCATGGCGAAGCAGAGCGCTGCTCTTCACTGGCGAGCCGTCATCGGAAAATGCGTGAACACCGGCATCGCACAGTTCCGCCATTTCCACGAGCTCTTTCCCCTGACGCCCTTTCGAAACAGCCGCAATGACCTGCAGTTCAACCGGAAACGGTTTCGCCTGCGCCCGA
>CAZADO010000375.1:0-5574 GCA_964483885.1 uncultured Alphaproteobacteria bacterium
CAGGCTCATTTTCCGTGCCTTTTGCCAGAATCGTTCCATTGATGTAAAACGGAAACGGCCCCCGAAAATCTAAAGTGGTTCCGTGTACGAGTATTAACGTGTCCCCAGCGTCTATATAAATCGTATCAATGACACTTAACGTTCCCGGACCACGCGTACCGCTTAAACTACCCTCAAGCTGACCGAAGCTCGCCGGAACAAAACTAATTAACAACACTATGGCGCAAAACAGTTTCATATCTACCCGGTCGGAATTCTTCGCCGAGGCAGATCCCCGATCTGCCCGGAATGTTTATTTCACATAAATCATCTTCCGTGTCTGCACAAAACCTGCCGCTTCCATTCGGCAGAGGTAAATCCCCGAAGGAAAATCTGCGGCATTCCATGCAACCGTATACGAACCGGCAAGGTGCCTGCCATCCACCAGTCGCGTTACTTCCTGCCCAAGCAGATTGAATATCGCCAATCGCACCAGCCCCGCTGATTGCACATCATACCGAATCGTCGTCGTCGGATTGAACGGATTCGGCCAGCTCGGATATAACGCAAACGTGCTCGGCAACGCATCAGAGCCGACGGATACATCCAAGTCAAGAGGAGTGCCTCGCGGGTTTTCATATGCTCCGATGTCCGGATTCGAACCATATGGATCCGGTCTCTGATTCCCCTCAATATCGAATTCTGACGGATTCACAGGATCGCCGGCGCCAATGCAACGGGAAGAGTCGGCAAGATGATAGTCGCCTTCCATTGCATCGACGAACGTGGGGCTCCTAAAAATATTATGATAGACATCACACGGATCACCATTGGCATTGTTCATAACGATCCGGCCAAGTCCAGCGGGTATGTGCCCGCCAAATGCTCCATCCGTGTTTCTAAAAATATCGCAATACTCCACTCGAGTCTCTGGACTTTCGCCGAAATAAATACCCTCTCCATTTGAAAAAGCGATGATGGTATTCTGAAACTTCGGTGAAGCGACCAAGCAATAGACCCCCGCGCCAGTCCGTGCCGAATTTCCAATAATATTGCAGTGAATAAAGGTAGAGGAAGCCCCGGCATCACTATAAACACCCCCACCTATATCATGCGAAGAATTGTCGCTAATGATACAATTTGTAAGCGTCGCTGCTGAACCATCACCCCAGCACCGAAACCCTCCGCCCCGGTCGCCCGAAGAATTGCGGCTGATGATACATTGATCGAAGATAGGCGTGGATATCTTGCAATGAACTCCACCGCCGTCATCGGCTGTCGCATTATCGCTTATGATGCACTCGGAAAAAGTGGGCGACGCACCGTGATCGCAGAACACTCCTCCAGCCCACGTGCCTCCATTAGAAATCATTTTGCACTTGATAAACCACGGTGAAGAATTGTCGCAAGCGACACCACCTCCAGACCAATCCGCCCAGTTGTTCGTGAAAGTGCAGTGCATGAATGTTGGTGAAGAGCGTTCCCAGCAAGACACACCCCCCCCTGCGCCTTTGGGGTTTCCTTCACCGCCGAGAGCATAGCCATTCTCCACAATACAATATCCCATCCGACTACATGAACTGCTTTCATAATAGAAGCGTATCCCGCGCCAGCGACTCGGATTCGCCTCGATGTCGGCGGTGAAAACGATAGAATCTCGTACATTCCCATTGGCCAACAGGGTTCCATAAATCCAAAATGGAAAAGGGCCATCAAAGTAGAGTGTCGTACCCGGCTTTATGAGCAAAGTGTCTCCGGACTCTACCGAAATTGTGTCGATGACGCGGTACTCGCCCGGCCCAAGCACGCCACTAAGCGGTCCTGAAAGTTGCGCGAAGCCTGTTTGAAACAATCCAAACAGAATCAGGATAAGGCAAAGCCTCCTCATTGCTTCCTCCTTTTTTCCGGCTCTCAGGCGACCTGTCTCGCTAATCCGTTAGCGCTTGCAAAATCACGTTCGTGTTTTTCATCGATAAATATCTCGGCGATGACCTACATGAAGCACTGTCACCATTCGCTGTTCATCATCAATCTCGTAAACTACCCGGTAGTCTCCTGCTCGGATGCGCCAACCCTCTCGACCTGCCAACTTCTGACATCCGGTTGGTCGCGGCTCCTTTTCCAGACTCTCTATTGCTTCTTTTGCCCGCTCGTAGGCTTCCGCTGGAAGTTTGGCCAACTCCTTCTGCGCTCGCCGCAAGATAAATGCGGCGTAGCTCATCGACGCCCTCGCTCAATCTCCTTAACGGCTTCCTTGAAAGGAATCGCTTCACTTTTAGAACCTTTCGCTGCATCGAAAGCACGAATGGATTCCAACTCCTCTAACTCCGCAAGAATGCTGCGATATTCATTTATATCGAGAAGTACCCCCACCTGCTCCCCCTTTTTATTCACGATATATCTCTCGCTAAAGGAAGCCATTATTTTGTCTCCTCTCTACAAAGATTTTTCACTAATCCGTCAACGCCTGCAAAATCACGTTCGTGCCCATTTCCATGGCGGCGCGGCGTTTTTCAGGTGGATCATTGTGGACATCGGCGTCTTCCCAGCCGTCGCCTAAATCGCACTGATAGTCATAGAAGGCAACGAGTCGCCCTTCATGGAAAAGCCCGAATCCCTGCGGTGGCAATTTATCGTGTTCGTGAATTTTCGGCAGTCCGTTTCTGAACTCGTAATAGATGTGATAAATCGGATGGTTGAACGGCAATTCGACAAGCTGCCCGTTCGGAAAAATTTTTCGCAGCTCCCGGCGAAATGATTTATCCATGCCGTAGTCGTCATTGGCGAAAAGAAATCCGCCGCTCGACAAATAGGCGCGCAAATTCGCCGCTTCCTGTTCCGAAAAGAAAATATTCCCGTGCCCGTTGACGTAGATAATCGGATACCGAAAAAGTTCAGCGCCTTTTGCGTCAACTTCCGCCGGAGTCGGCTGCACCTCAACATTCGTATTCTTGCCGATAAACCTCAGTAAGTTCGCTACGGACGCGGCTCCGCTGTACCAGTCCCCGCCGCCGTCGTATTTCAAAAGTGCAATCGTCAGCTTCGAACTCGCGGACATCTGCTGAGCGAGTACACCGCTCGCCAGTCCGATACAAATCGATGTGACGATTATCCAAATGACTCTTCGCATAGTTATGGTTACTGCTTTATTTCGATGTAGGTTTGCGCCCGCAGTTTATCGATCCACTGGATGAATGCTTGTTCGCGCTTTTGCATCAGCGTCATCTGTTCGATGCGGTCGTAGTCTTCAGCAAGACTGACGGTTCGGGCGTCCTGCCGGTCTTCCAGTTTTAAAAGATGCACGCCGAACTGTGCCCGAAATGGTTCGGAAATCTCGCCTTTGGCAAGTTTACGCGCCGGAATACGGAAATCATCCGGCAACTCGTCCGGCTTGAACCAGCCCAGCGCGCCGCCCTTGGCTGCGCTCTTAGCATCCCACGATACCCGCATAGCCGCTTCGGCAAAGGTTTCCTTCCCCGCCAGAATGCTATCCCGGAGTGCGCGCGCCTGCATCATCGTGCTTTCTTCATCAGCAGGCGTCGGAACGATTTCAAACAGAATGTGGCTGGTGTTAATCTTTTCTCCCTTACGCCAGTTCAAACGAATCAGATGCACACCGAATTGTGTTTCGACCGGTTCGGAAAGTTCGCCGGCTTTGAGTGCATAAGCGACTTCTTCGTAAGCCGGAACAAGGTCGCCGCGATTCGTCGTTCCCAAAAGACCATCCGCTTTCGCAGACGCAGGATCTCTGGAAAGCCGCCGTGCCGCCGCCTCGAATTCGACCTCACCGCCAAGAATCATCCGGCGCACGGAATCCGCGCGCTCCATAGCCGCCTGGCGGCTGATGTCGGAAATCTCATCTCGCAACAGGATGTGCGACAGTTTCACCGCTTCCTCAATCGCCGGAATGGAATCTTGATAGATCTCCCAAAAAGCTTCGACATCCGCTCGAGCGACACGAATATCACCAAGGTAAGTTCGCTTGAGCTGTTCAATCATCATCCCTTCACGGACGAGATCTCGAAATTCGCGTCGAATAGCGGATATCGGCATCCCATAGTATTCCGAGATTTTCTCCTGTGAGCCGAGCTGCTGCTCGAGCGTTTTCAGGCGATTGTCGAGTTCGCGGTCAAGCTCCCGGTCGGGAATCGTGACGGTGTCGGCGCGCGCTTTGGCCAGAAGCACTTTCTGCCGAATAAGTTCTTCCAGCACCTCCATCTTCAAGTCATAGAGCTGCGCTTCGTTGAGATCTCGCAAATCCACTTCCTGCGCCAGATTGAACTGGAGATACTGATGGACTTCCGATTCGAGGATAATATCTTCATCAACAACCGCTAAAATTCGGTCAATGACTTCCGCGCCGATGGCGGCTCCTCCGAAGAGAATCGCAACGCATATCCCGACCAAAAGAATAGTATTTCGCCGTCGCATCACAGGCTGTCTCCCAAATTAATCGTCACCGGATAGTTTCGACTTAGCTCGGCCATCAACGTTTCCATCGCTGACCGGGAAGCTTCCAACATCAAGCGCTCACGGATTTCATAGCGAACATCCTCTAAAGGTATCCGCTGCCCAGCGGCAAATCGCTCGCGCAGGCGCAGCAGGCGAAATCCTTCCTCCATCGGCAGGGGACTCGCGAATTTCCCGGGTTCGAGCCTAGCTAGTTCCGCCGCTTCCTCAGGTCTCAGCTCATCGGTTGATGTTCGCCAAATTCCTTCCATCGTCACTTCAGGATGCGCCATTTCCGCAAGGTCAATGTCTTTCATGGCTTCCCGACGAAAAAGTTCAGCGGAAGAACGATTCGGTGCCCAGTAGAGTTCGATATCGTATTCTTCCCGCGCCCGGACGAACTCGCTCTTATGAGCCTTATAATAATTCGCCACCACCGAATCATCCGGGACACTCTGTCCTTGAACATCCCGAAGAAGTCTCGAACGCAGTAATTCTCGCTGCAGCTCTCTCAGTTTGTTCCTGATTTCCGGATCCTTCTGAAAACCGCGCCGCTGAGCTTCAAGCAACAGCAGAGTCTCTTCCACCCAGCCCTGAACGAACAGTTGTTTGACTTCCAGTGACAGCGAATCGTAAGGAAGTCCGGCTCGCTGACTGAGTTCGGTGCGCGTGAGAACCCTATCGCCCGCGGTGGCGACAATATCCTCCGGATGCGTCTTGAAACAACCGCAAAACGCCATCCCGAAAATCAGCGTCAGAAGTCCGGTTCTAATGACCTGCTTGCACACTGTCAGCTTGAACATTAGGTATTAGCTCGCTGCCTTCTGGCCACACGTTCGCCAGCTCTTTATCATAAATCGTAATCGGGAACTTGTCTCGCAGCCGGTTTCTAAGTTGTTCCTGAAGTTCTTCGGTTTTCGCAATCCGCCATTGCCGATGAGCGTTCACCCAAGCCTCTTCAAAGGTTTTCGTTCGTGAAGGAATGATGTCCAGAAGCTGAATAATCGACCAGTTCTTTCCAATCCGGATAGGGCCGGCAATGTCGCCCACTTTCTCAAGTTTGAAAGCGCTGGTTCCGATTAAACCCATCCGCTGCGAATTGAAAGGTCCCATCATTCCGTTGGCGGCTTTGGTGGATTCCTTTTC
>CAZADO010000376.1:0-5437 GCA_964483885.1 uncultured Alphaproteobacteria bacterium
TCAATGGCTTCGTCACCGCTGCTTCTTGGGTGCTTATCGGAACGCGCAGGACGCACCAATTCCTCGGTCGTACGAACGCTGATATCCCCCTCGCGAAGTCTCTTGTACAGCGCCATGAGCGCCTTGTTATCCTTGGCGGCCAGCAACGCTCGCGCGTGTCCCATCGTCAATTCTCCGGCGCGCAGGCTTATTTGAATCTCATCGGGGAGCTTTAAAAGCCGGAGGATATTGGCGACATGTGCGCGGCTTTTCCCGACTTTTTTTGAAATCTCCTCCTGCGTCAATTGACAGGAAATCTGCAGATGCCGAAATGCTTCGGCAAGCTCCATAGGATTCAAGTCTTCGCGCTGAACGTTCTCGAGAAGCGCGAGTTCCAGCATTTCTGCATCCGAATCCACCTCAACAACCCGCGCCGGAATTCGTTCCAGCCCGGCTTCCTGCGATGCCCTCCAGCGCCGTTCACCGACGACAATCTGATAATTTTGCCCGTGTCGCCGAACGAGAATGGGCTGCAGAAGACCGCTGGTCACAATCGACTGCTTAAGTTCTTCCAAACCCTCCGCATTAAAATTCTGCCGTGGCTGCTGCGGGTTCGGTTTGATACGGCTGATTTCAATATCCGAAATCGTCGCGGTGGATTCTGCAGCAGTTTCGGTTTCAGTTTCTGCAATTAAAGCCCGCAATCCCTTACCAAGGGGTTTTTGTTTCACGCTGCCTCCTCGACGCCGCCCGCTTGAGCGGCAAGGAATTCTATAGTTAAATCACGATAATTCTGAGCTCCGCGCGAGCTGGAGTCATACAAATAAATCGGCTTACCGAAACTGGGCGCTTCCGAAAGCCGCACATTCCTCGTAACCAGCGTCCGAAAGACTCGACTTCCGAAAACTTCGCTGATTTCATCGCGTACTTGCTTGGAGAGATTCAGCCTGCCGTCGTACATGGTCAGCAAAATGCCCTCGATTTCAAGGCCCGGATTCAAGTGTTCGCGCACAAGTTTGACGGTGTTCATCAAACTGGCCAGTCCTTCGAGGGCGTAGTATTCACACTGCATCGGGATAATAATGGAATGTGAAGCGGTCAGGGCATTCAATGTCAATAAACCCAAGGATGGAGGGCAATCGATGAGGATATAGTCGTAGCTTGGATTCAAGTTTTCCAGCGCTCGGCGAAGTATAGTTTCCCTCTTCTCTTTCGGCACCAGCTCTACTTCAGCGCCCAAAAGCCTCGTATCGGACGTTACGATATCGAGCCCGGAAACCATCGTCTGCCTCGACGTATCCGCCAGTGACGCGCCCTCCAAGAGAACATCGTAGATTCCAGTAGCTTCTTCGCGTGGCGAGAAGCCCAGTCCCGAACTCGCGTTGCCCTGTGGGTCTATGTCAATGAGAAGAACGGACTTACCTTCCATCGCCAATCCGGCGCCGAGCTGAATGGTGGTCGTCGTTTTTCCGACGCCTCCTTTTTGATTTGCTATAGCGATGGTCTTCATTACGCCCTAAAATATAGGCTTCTCGAATGAGAAAGGCAAGCTGTTTCTCTATGAAATTGTGTTTTTCATAAAGCTAATGAAAATAGGAAGGTTGCTGCTGAATCGGTTCGTGCATTCCGGCTGGATTACGCGCGCATGTTTGATTGATAGATTTCTACGGGAATCTTCGCTGAATCCGGCTCGGCGATTTCATTTTTTCGCCACGGCTTGCATCCTCACGCGCCCGACATAAAGAAGTAAAACGCCGTATTACGGTAGGTTACAACGATAACTTAAAGTAACTTATTCGGCAGATATCTTGATATTGTTCTTCAAGACAATCCGACTCACTTGTCCCGCAAAGCCCGCCAAATTGACAGCCTGAACTTCTATCGTATTCTCATCCTCTGCTAAAGGCCATAAAAATTCGGCTTCTGATTTCTTCCAGTTCTCACCATTTATTCGCACCATGAACATATCGAAAAATGGCATAGTATGAGTTAAAATGACTTTCAGTGTTTCCGTTGGAGACATATTTGTATGTCTAAGAGATATTTTTGTTTTATTCAACTGAGGATACGCTTCACGCTCGTCACTTGTGATAAGTCGGTTTTGAGGATTCTTCTGAAAATACAATTCCGGCACGACTCCATCACTAATGAATTCACAGTCTTTTAGTGAGCCTTCCGGTGCTTTTTCGAAGAAGTGATTATTATAAGGATAGACAAGATGATAGAAATAGATAATCCAGCTTGATTTCAATTGATTATAATCATATTCATCATTTTGCCCAATAAATTGCATGTCCTCTTCGCGGTCATTGATAAACATTCGACGGCATTCTTGCGCGTTTAGCGGCACCCCTTCCGCCTCCCACCAAGCATTATTCTGTGGGTCAAAAAGCAGCCACTTCTGATACTGATTGCTCCAAACTTCCGTACAAACATGACCTTTGCCTGATCCATACGCGACACCCAATCGAGACAATCCGATAATACGCGCAGGATACCCGATGGCTGCGGCGCAATTCGCAAACACGATGCTGTACTCGACACATCGGAATCGCTCGCCTTTTGCCACCGCATCAAGAATCGCAAGCGCATTCCATTCCTTGGTTGCGTTGTCACCCACATGTTCCCACCGGTTCGATACCCAATCAAGGAGACGTTTCAGTTTTTCGAATTCGGTCTTGCCATCTTCTATGATACTATAGAGCGAGTACTTGTTGCGAAGGGAATCCATTTTCGGATGATGAAAATCATCCCATAGATATTTCGAGATATCCGTTGGACCTGTGTAATTATCGTACTCAACTACAGCAATCGGACTCTTCGTTAGCGGTTGCGTTTTCGCAGCGACTTTGGCTTTTTCAACTAATTCCGCGAAATCTTTAGAGAATTCTTGCTTTACAAAATCAAAATCCGAGTCCTTTTGAATCCAAAGATCATCTGCATAACCCGCATCAATCGCCTTGTCGAGATAGTCAAGCGCCTCCTTTCCTCGATGAAGCAATGAATAACAACAACTGATATTATAGAGATAATTCTCTCGCCGTTCGTCGCTCTCAGGATAAGAAAGCATCTCGCTGTAAGCTTCAATGCATTTCAGGTACTCTTGATTCTGGTAAGCTGTTCTGGCATTTTCATATAGTACTTGATACTTTTTAGTGTTGTCATCCTCTTGAGCAATAGCAATACCGGACAGTAACATGCAAAAGATTAAAAGAAATTGTTTCATTGAAGTCTCCAGATTGACTATTCCGGCCGGGTTACGAGCGTCAACTTTATATTCTAAATCTAACTCTGTACTGAACCCGGCTCGGCGGAAAAGTGTTCACCCGTAAACGGAGGGAGATTACCTTATATCCACTGCCATTCCCAAGCGTTTCATATCTTCCATTAACCGCACAGGTTCTACAATGTGTCCCATCATATATACACCCGGTTTTTTGATAGAACCATCCAGCCATTGAAGGAGACAGGCTACAACGGGAATCGCCGTGACTTCATACATGTCGTCATGGCTTAAAATCAGCTCCAACCGTTCACCGTCCGCGTTTTCAGCTTCCAACTTCAATCGGAATCCGTACGGTGGCTTGCCGAACTTACGAAAAGCCCAATCCAAAACTTTCGCTGCAGGTTTTGCTCCTCTTCCTCCCCGTCCAATCTTCAGAAGATAAATGAACATGAAGAGCGTATCAATCACTCCATGTCCGAAACCCGCTGAATACATCCCCAATTCATCAAGTTGAAATCGTTCTGGAAGAGCTTTCATCTCAGGCAGCAAGTAAGGATAGCATTTCTGAATACCGAATGGCGATCCAAAATCCATCAATCGTTTGCCGCTGCCGCGAGGTCGCTGCCATGCGCTCTCACGAAAAATCCGCGTACCACCGGACATACTCTGTAAATCTTCCAAAAATTCGGCAATTGACGGCACACTCCATTCACTCACGCGCATCGCTTCCCCCACGGCCGCTTTCTTTATATTTTTAAGCTTCGTCGTCGCATAAGCGACTAACACCGACGGCATTCCGGGCAAGATTCCTGCATCTGTGATAACGCAGCAACCCTGCTGAAGGATTTCGCGCTCCCATTTGAGGCACACATCCTGAATTTCATCCGGGTTCAGTGTGATATCCAGAAGCGACGTTTTCGTTCCAACAGCAGCCCTGACAACCGACTCAACAAATCCCGTTGTCCGCATGCATACGAGAGCAATATCGCATCGTCGAAACGTTTTATAAAGAGCTTCTTCGCTGTGTAAATCCACTTCAATGGCCTGCGCGCGCTCCGTGGATTGATTCGCATTCAGCTCATCAGCAAATTCCCCCGCGCGTTGTCCGTTACGCCCAACGATAAGAAGTCGGCAATCGGCTTCTTTTACTATATGCCGCGCAATCGCTTTGCCAGCCTTGCCATATCCCCCTAAAATCGCAATCGTAGTCATCGTACCTCAATAGAATTTTGTTCGAACTCTGCAACATCTTCTTCTACTTCTTTTCCTCTGGGGGAATCGTTTTGATGTGTAAATCTTTCAGCAGCTTTTCATCCACTTCCGACGGGCAGCCATCCATGAGTGACATCGCCAACAGCGTCTTGGGGAATGCGATGACGTCGCGAATGGATTTATTTGTCAGTATCATGATGACGCGGTCCAAACCAACCGCGAAACCTCCCATCGGCGGCGCTCCGTACTGCAGCGCTTCCAATAGGAAACCAAACCGGCGTTCCGCTTCCTCTTTATCAATTCCAAGAAGCGACAGAACTTTTGACTGCACATCAGGATCGCTTATACGAATAGAACCCGACAGAACTTCGCTACCGTTCACCACCAAATCATACGAATGTGAACGCACGGCGAGCGGATTGCTGTCTAAAAGTTCGCGGTCTTCATCGAAGAAGCCGGTGAAAGGATGATGCGAGGATGTGATGTCGCCTGTTTCCGGATCTTTTTCAAAAAGCGGGAATTCCGTCACCCAGAAAATCGAAACATCTTTCTCATTTATCAAATTCAATTCACTTCCCAAATGAAGTCTCAAAGCTCCGAGACCTTTTTGCGTCGCTTCTTTTGGCCCGACAGCTAAAAGCAACAAATCTCCTGTCTCCGCTTTCATGAGCTTTAGCATTGCGTTTAATGATTCCGCTGATACGTGCTGCGTGAGGACGCCCTGTGCACCTTCCTCGGTTATTTTCACTGGAAGAATTCCACCTAATCCAGCGTCTTTGGCTACCGCTTCGAACTCAGCAATTTGTTTTCGCGTTCGACCAGCTTCTCCTTTGACACAAATTCCCAGTGCAATACCACCATTGTCGATAGCGCCTTTTACGATACGGAAATCCGTTTCACGCAGATGTTCGGTTACATCCACCATCGGCATGCCGAAACGCAAATCCGGTTTATCCGTGCCGTAAGTCGCTATTACATCCGCGTAAGTGTAGCGCGGAAAGCTTTGCGGCAAATCCACAT
>CAZADO010000377.1:0-9715 GCA_964483885.1 uncultured Alphaproteobacteria bacterium
AAAGTATCCGGCGCAGAGTTCACCCTGTTCAGAAAATCCTGAAACGTTTGCGCCAGCACGTTCGTGGCAAAAACCACGAGTGAAAGCATCATTATAATGTATCGTATCACCATTCTAATACGGTTAATTCCCTGTTGATAAACAAGTCAACTAAAACACTGCACTGACTCCAATAGACGGCAAAATGCCGATGCCTGTGGATGCTTCCACTTTTTTTTCGCGCTCGTTCCAGCGATAAGACTGCACATTTTCGCGGTCGTAAATGTTCTGAATATCTATGTACGTAATCAAACTCCAGCGGTCGAAGTTCCAGTGTCGATCCACGCGCACATCGAGGCTGTGGAAATCGGGCAAGCGTCGGCTATTGTAAGCTTGTACATCCTGTTTTCCCTGAGAATCATAGGGTGTGTAGGGCGTGCCGGTTCCGAAACGAATTTTGCCGCTGAATTCCCATTTCGGATTGGGTTTATAGCCGCCGCTGAGGTTCGCGATGACCCGTTGGTCAAATAGTCCCGGTCGTTCGAAACCATCCAGTGCTGTGAATTCCGTCTTTGAATAGGCGATGCTAAAAATTCCATAGCAGCAGTCTTTCGAGAAACGTTTCTGCAGCAGCAATTCCATACCATGCGAAAGCCCTTCGCCGTCACTGGTCAGCGGATCAAAACCGAAACTGGAAAATCCTTCGTCTGCCCCACCGAAGCCCGCGCCGGTGTTCGCAAGTACAAGATAAGGCCGCGAAACGCTTGTGGGATACTGACGGTATTGTTTAACATAGCCTTCAACGCGCAATTTTATATCTTCACGCAGCAACCTTTCGAGGCCTGCCACGATTTGATCCGCAAGTAGGTGTTTTAAGCGCCGGTTTGTTTCGTTGGAAACAATCCAAATGTAAGACGGCGCTTGATAGTAGCGTCCTGCGCTGAGTGTCAGTGTTGTCCGCTGGCTCAATTGATATGCCGTGGACATACGCGGTGCAATAGCAGCCGGCTCATCTATCCATTCGGAGTAGTCGAAACGACCTCCGACTATGAAGCGCAAATGCTGGTGTACTCGCAGGGCAATCTGACTATAAGCAGCACCTTTAAAGGCTGTGGTGTTCCACGAATTACTGGAAATCATCAGGGAGTCACCGAAGCTCGTTTCAAAGGGGCGAAGCTGCATATCTCCCGTTAGACGAACAGCACTTCCTTTCACTCCTATGGTGAACTCCACTCCGCTCTTTGTCAACAACGTTACATCCGTACGCAGAGATGTTTCACCCTCTTTCGATTGACTTTGGAAAATTGGATTTAAGAGCGAGTCGGACTGTGCAAACCGGTAACGCGTGAAGGTGCGCCCGAGCGTTGCATTGAAAAATCCGCGCGGGAAAAGATGCTGCCATGACATGCTGGAAAAATATTGTTTCTGCTCATTGCCCAGCACGCGAGAATTGTCGAAGCGCTGATCAGCGTTATCGTTGTAGAACCGCACATCATCCAGTGCACCGATGTTTAAAAAAGAGAGTTCGTCGCGCGAACTTGGTCGATAAGTAGCTTTACCCAAAAAATCCCAGTACTCAGGTACGAAACCAAAACCAGCTAGTCGAAACAGAAAATCCAGATAGCTTCGACGCGTGGAGAGAATAAAAGAACCTTTATCTTCTAAGGGACCTTCCACATTAAGACCGAATTGGGTGGCCGATATCGTGGCTTTACCCCCGATGCGATCCGAGCGTCCTTCTTTCAAGTCGATTTTTAGTACGGACGACAAGCGATCCCCATATCGCACGCCAAATCCGCCGGTCGAGAAGGTTACATCGCGGACGAAGTCCAGATTCACAAAGCTCAGCGGTCCGCCGGTAGCACCTTGTGTCCCGAAATGGTTGATATTCGGGACTTCAAGATTGTCAATCAAGTACAAGTTCTCTGAAGGTGCACCGCCTCGAACAATCAGATCATTACGACCTTGCGACGCTTGGACGACACCCGGGAGAACGGCGATAGCCCTTGCAATATCTTCCTGTCCTCCGGGAGCACGACGGATTTCTTCGTTGGAGAGCGACTGCGAACTTACAGGACCTGTCGGACTTGTTTCAAAGTAGTCTGGCTTGACGATAACTTCCCCCAGCTCGATAATCGACGGCGCCAACGCGAAGAGTAGCTCAGTCTGTTTTCCAGAAGCAACGACAACATCCGTTTTGATTTGGGATTCATGTCCTATTATCGTCACTTGAACACGGTAGGTTCTCGGTGGCAAATTCGGAATTTCGAAATTTCCCTTCTCATCTGTAGATTTTCCGAAGGTCGTACCAAGAACCACGACATTCGCTCCAAGCAATGGTTCCTTCGTAACCGCATCATGGACATGGCCGCGAATGGCGCCGGTTTTTATGGACGCCGGATTTTGAGCAAAAGACGCAGTGGTCAAGGATATAACAAAGATCAAGTACGCGATGAGAGTTAATATTTGTCGTATCAGTCTCATTCGAATTTGCACGAGTAGCATGAGTTACCACGTCTCTCGCGAGGATTATTTCAACAAGACCAATTTCCGTGTATACTCAAAGCCCGGCGCTTCCATCCGGCATAGATACAATCCCGAAGGTAATCCTTGGGCGTCCCAAGTCACCTTATGGAAGCCTGCCGAAACCGTCCCGGAAACAAGCACAGCGACTTCCCGACCCAGAATATCGAATACTTTCACAGAAACTAAACCGGTTTGTTTCACATCGTACCGAATCGTTGTTGTCGGATTAAAAGGATTCGGGTAATTCTGATGCAGTGTGAATTCTGTGGGCAGTAGCGCATCTTCAAGGGAGATGGCCGAAGCTATTTTAGTGAAGTTCCAGGTTTGATTCGAAAAAGTACCCTTATCCTGCGTATCAAAGGCTTTCACTCGCCACCAGTAAGTTTGGTCATTCACCAAATCTTCCCAAGTGAACTCGGTCGTGTTTACATCCTGACTATCCAATCCTGTGTTAAAGGCAGAATCCTGAGCGATATAAATTCGATAAAAGGCGATGCTGTCTCCCGGATCCGGATCACTGCTCGCTTCCCATATAAGTATAAAATCAAAGGTACCCACCGTATCTCCATTCGTCGGCGAGAGCAAATTGAAGGGTAATGGCGCATTGTTCATGTAATAGAATGCACCGATATCAGCAATCGAACTGTCCGGGTTGAGAGGCAAATCAGGATCTCCGGCATCAATACAGGGAGAGCCTGCTAAAAGATGATAATCATTCGCCGCCGTATCGATGAACATCGGATTCAGGAAAATGTTGTAGTAGATATCGCAGGAATCGCCATTGGCATTCATCATGGCGAGCTCGCCGATGTTTGCGGGGCCGTTGGATGGTACACCACCTTGGAAGACGATATCTCCCTCTGTGTTTCCATAGACATCACAGTATTCGAACACAGCCTCCGAACTGCCACGGAAATAGATTCCGTCCCCGTCAGAAAACGAGATAATCGTGCTATTGAAGACCGACGAAGCTTGCCGGCAATAAACGCCTCCACCATAATTTGTTGCCGAGTTACCTGTGATAGTGCAATTGGTAAGGGTATCTGTTGATGCAAAACAGAGAATTCCGCCACCATAGTCTGCCATGTTGTTGTTGATAGTGCAATTGGTATATGTAAGTAAAGAGTTGACAGAATATACTCCGGCACCTTCGTTCGCCGTATTTCTGTTGATCGTACAGCCATCAAGCGATGGTGAAGCGCTATTCGTACAGTGTAATCCCCCACCACTGCCGATAGCTGAATTGCCGTCGATGATACAATTTGTAAAGGTTGGCGATGAAGAACTAGAGATTTCGATCCCACCACCGTCCAAAACTGCCGAGTTGCCGCTGATGCTGCAATTGGTGAAGATCGGCGAAGCACTTGAACAATGCAGACCACCACCAGTTCCGCCGGAAGTCGAATTGTTGCTGATAGTGCAGTTTAAAAAACTTGGCGAGGAAGAGGAACCGGAACAATAGATTCCGCCCCCATAATAATCTACAGCATTGCTGCTGATGGTGCAATAGGTAAAGGCCGGAGAAGAGTTGTTGCGGCAATGCACTCCACCACCGGCGTTCTCGGCCCAGTTGTTCATAATTGTGCAATGAGCAAAGGTCGGTGAGGAATTACTGCAAAAGATACCGCCACCTTGATTATCAGGAGAATCTCCTTCCGCCCTGCCTTTTTCGATCACGCAATATTCCATTCGGCATGAATCGTGAGCAAAGTAGAAGTGGATTCCTCCCCAGTGATTGGGGTTGAACAGAGTATCACAGGTGAATTTGATGGAATCCTGTGCGGTTCCGATTGCCAATAATAGACCATTGACGAGAAATTGACAATGCCAATCGAAAATCACTTCGATTCCCGCTTCAATGATTAGCGTATCGTTTTCTTCAAGCGTCACATCACCGGCGACATAGTAGGGATTGCAATCCATGGATAATGTGCCACTGACAGCGCCATCCAGCACATGGCAATCGTAGATTCCTGTTCCTTGAACAATGACCGTTTCGTTTTCGTCAAATCCGCCGAAGGAAATCTGAACGCTGTCAAGATAGGAGATATTTCGCCGCGGCATAAACGTCAATTCGATTTCAACACTATCGTTTGGAGGAATTTGCGCCGAGGTTGGATGCGCGTGAAAAATGAGTGTATCCGTAGCCCGAATACCAGCGGCGTGCAGAGGATTGTCTGTGGGATTATGAATCCAGAAGCTCAAGGTGGAATCTCCACGATAGAGCACCTCGCCGAAATCCAGCGAATCCGGAGAAAGTGTATAAGAAGGCGGCGTTTGCGGGAAGTAGAACGCTCCGATTTCAACGACGGTGCCATCAGAGTCAGGCAGCATAGATGGATCGCCCGCATCAATACACGGAGAACCTTCCAATAGATGATAATCATTCGCCGCTGTATCCACAAACATCGGATCCAGCAGAATGTTGTAGTAAACATCCGAAGAATCGTCATTGGCGTTCGTGGTCACAAGCTGACCGATACCGGGAGGCCCATTCGATGGATCATCGCTTTCGAAGACAATATCCCCATCACTATTGCCGAAGATATTGCAGTATTTGAATTGTGCTCCCGCGGCATCGTCTAACCATATCCCCATGTTGTCAGAAAAAGCAACAACGGTGCTGGTGATAATCGGTGAAGAAAATATACATGTCATACCGCCGCCATCGTCGCCCGCCGAGTTTTCACTAATGGTACATCGGGTAATCGTTGGTGAAGAAAAGGCTATTCCCAAGCCGCCGCCGCCGAAGCTGCATGAGTTGTTGTTGAAAATACAATTGGCGAACGTTGGCGAAGCTTCGTAGCAATACGCTCCACCACCGTGAGTATGGGATGTGTTGCACTTGAAGGTGCAGTTTATAGACATCGATGTAGATTCGTAGCAGTACATTCCTCCACCTTCGGAATTAGCGGTGTTATCACGGATGATACAATCGGTAACGGTCGGCGAGGAACCATAGGAGAAATTCAATCCTCCGCCATCGCGTTGGGCATAGTTGCTATCTATCGTACAATGGGCGAACGTCGGTGATGAATACTGACAATACACCCCTCCCCCATCATCGTTAACTGACGAATTGCTCCTGATCGTGCAATCGGTGAAGTCTGGCGAACAAGAATAGCAATACATTCCGCCGCCATCGTTATGAGAAGAGTTGCCGCTGATAGCGCAATCGGTAAGGGTTGGTGAAGAATTATTTTCACAAGAAATCCCACCGCCTCGGGTGGATGCCGTATTACCACTGATGATGCAAGTAGTGAAGTTGGGCGAAGCGTTGAAGCAATTCACTCCGCCACCGTCATCACCGGACGTGTTATCGCTGATAATGCAGTTGGTCAAAGTTGGAGAGGATGCATTTAAAATCATCCCCCCGCCATCGTTGCCTGATGTGTTGCCGCTGATGGTGCAAGTCGTGAAGGTCGCCGATGAAGACGCAAAAGACAGTCCGCCGCCGTAATTTGCCTCGTTATTTTGGAAGACGCAGTCGGTGAAAGTCGGATTCGACGTTTCCGAGCAATAAAATCCGCCGCCATGGTTTCCTGCCACATTATTATTGAAGGTGCAATTGGTGAAGGTCGGCGAAGAAAAATAGCATAGAAAGCCGCCCGCCCTGTTAGCCGAGTTGTTGCTGATGGTACAATTCGTGAATGTTAGCGAACAATTCTGTTCGGCGCACACTCCGCCGCTGGAAGTTGTTGCAGTGTTGCCATGAATGATACAATCCATGAATGATGCTGAAGAAGAATAACAATATACTCCGCCACCGAATTGCGCCCTATTATTTCGAATGACACAGTGAGTGAACGTCGGCGAAGATTCACTGCAATAAACACCACCGCCCCAGTGGTATGGCTGGGCGCTTGTCGCAAGACCGTTTTCAATGAGGCAGTAGGCCAACCGGCTATCAGGACCATTTCGATTGTCCATGCGCAATCCTCGCCAGCGGGCCGGATTCGCTACAGTGTCTGCCGTAAAGACAATCGAATCGCTTTCGGTTCCTTCCGCCAGAAGCATTCCATCAATCTGGAACTCATAGAGCGAATCGAACTTAAAAACCGTTCCGGGCATAAGCGTCAGGCTGTCACTCGATTCAACTGAAATGTCTCCGATAATGTGATATTCGCCAGGGCCGAGTGTGCCGCTAAGCGAGCCGGAAAGTTGGTTAGAAACCGGATCAGGACCTGTTTTTACCATCCAGAAATCTCGGGCACTCGCTCCAAACGATTGGGTATAACCCCCAAAGATGTAGCCGGTATCGGTGGTCTGCCGAACCGATACGCCTCTATCATAACTGTATCCCCCGAAAGTGCGGCTCCACAGGCTGTCTCCATTGGCATTTGTCCTCACCAGCCAGAAATCGAGGACTCCTGCTCCGAAGGACTCCGTATATCCACCAAGAACATAACCGCCATCAGCGGTCTGCTGAAGCGAATGGCACTGATCAGCTTCGCTTCCTCCAAAGGTTCGGCTCCAAACGCTGTCTCCGTTCGCGTCCGTTTTCACCAGCCAGAAATCATCATTGCCTGACCCGAAGGATCCGGTATATCCTCCAAAGATATAGCCGCCATCCGTAGTCTGATGAACCGAATAGCCAATATCGGTACTACTTCCTCCATACGTACGGCTCCAGAGGCTATCTCCGTTCGCATCTGTTTTCACCAACCAAAAATCACCATTGCCCGCTCCAAAGGTACTGGTAGATCCTCCAAGGATATAACCGCCGTCGGCGGTCTGCTGAAGCGAATAGCAGATTTCATAGCTGATTCCCCCAAAAGTGCGGCTCCAGAGGCTATCCCCATTGGCATCCGTCTTCACCAGCCAGAAATCCCTTCCGCCTGCTCCATACGATTCGGTAAATCCCGCTAAGACATAACCGCCGTCGCTAGTCTGCTGAATTGAATGGCACCATTCTTGGGTGGTTCCCCCAAAGGTGCGGCTCCAGACGCTGTCGCCGTTCGCATTCGTTTTCACCAGCCAGAAATCGGCAGAACCTGCTCCGTAGGAATTTGTGTACCCTCCAAGGATATAGCCGCCGTCAGTGGTCTGCTGCACCGAGTAACAGAAATCAGAAGCGCTGCCACCGAAGGTGTTGTTCCACTCTTCAGTACCGTTAGCATCGGTTTTCACCAACCAGAAATCTTTGTCACCCGCCCCGTAGGACTGTGTATATCCCCCAAGGATATAGCCGCTGTCAGTAGTCTGCTGAACCGACCAGCATTCTTCCCAATCGCTTGTTCCGAACGTCTGACTCCAGAGACTGTCTGGCGGCTCTGCAAATGTCAGTACCGATATGCCAAGCATGAGGAACAACAACAGCGCATGTCGCATAATTGGTCTCCTGATTTTTCTATTGGAGGATGACACACTCTCGACGAAAAGCGTTTATCCCATCACGGCGTGTGGGTATTTTTCAGAATTATTCTGGACTGAGAGAGATTCCGATGATGAATAATAACTTTTCCCAACAATGTCCTTCGAATCGGGCAAATTTCATGCGGCGATATTCCAGGCGAAAGGGAAAAGGAATGCAATTGGGAGCGAAGGAGGTTCGAATCGTTGTCTATGCGCTGTTCATCTTAATGGTGAATCTCAGGAGTGTGCCCACATTTGGAGTGGATTCGATATACATCTCGTCTGAGATTTCTTTGATATTGGGCAGGCCCATTCCGAGGCCGAAACCCATCGCGCGCATCCAGTCTGTTGAAGTCGAATAGCCGGGGCGCATCGCCAATTCGATGTTTTCGATGCCCTGCCCTTCGTCTTGAAATGTCATCTGCACTTCACTGTCGGTGACAATCAGCTCTACCGTGCCCTTGTCGGCGTACATCACCTGATTCATTTCAGCTTCAAATGAGGCTCGGGCTACGCGGCGCGCCGTAGCGCTGTCCACACCAATTTCGACTAACAGGGATTTGACTTCGGTGGATACCTCTCCAGCGCGATCAAAGTCGCTGCCGATGACTTCAAAGGTGCGTCGTAAAAGTTCTGTTTCTGGCATGTCTCTTTTTCGATTTTATACGGAACCTTTAACATAATAAAATTCCTAATAAAATTCAAGTATTTACTCGGAGGCTCAACTCTCTGGTCATATTGGTTAACTCTCGATAATTGCGAGGGATAGAGGATAAAAACGTATCTGGGTAATGTCAGGCATCTCTTTAAATGATCCAAAAAGGTACTCCCGGTTTTCCTATATCCTAAAAACCGCCGCACGGAGACAAATTTTCGGTTTCTCTTTGCTGGATCTTTGTACGTATATGACTTGACTTTTCAAAGCATAATGCGTAAATTAAGACCTGCTTTTACTGCTTTTGACGCAAGACTTTCATCTAAGAGAAAAAGCACTATCACCAAGTCCGGAATCCTGAAGGAGTCTTGGATATGCTGCAGGTAACATCTGGCAGTGACTACGGCATCCGGGGAGTTATCTACTTGGCTCTCCGTGCCAAAAAAGATGCTGTGCTGATTAGCGAAATCGCCAGCGCCCACGATATTCCTGAAAGTTATCTGGCCAAGATATTTCAAGGATTAACCCGGCAGGGAATTCTTCGCTCAGCCCGCGGAGTGGGGGGAGGATTCATGCTGGCTCGCCGGGCTGACGAGATAACGATTTTGGATGTTGTCAGCGCGTGTGAAGGCCCGGTGCTTGTATCGAAATGCTTGACGAAAGAAGATGAATGCGACAAGAAATCTATTTGCGGTCTCTGCTTAGTATGGGAAAAGCTGCAGGATAAAGTGATTTCCGTCCTCAGAGAAACAACTGTTCAGGATGTCGTCGATTCTCTGGAAGAAAAATACCCGGTGCTATAATGGACTCACAGGATTTCTGGCAAAGCGTTAAAGATACTGTTCGCGGAAGTGTAAAAGAAGTCCAAGAACGAGGCGAAATACTGGCTCATCAGGGTCGGTTACGATTCGACATTTTCGGGCTTCAACGCCGACTTGACAGGCAGCTTGAGTCACTGGGTAGATTTTACGCCACCCGCGCCCAAGATGGAAAGTCTGTATTGCCGGATGATCCGGAAATGGCATCACAACTTGCCCAGATCCAGAAAATTGAAGCGGAGCTTGTTGCGCTCCGAGAAGAATTACGCCTCTCTGCGCGGAAATCGCAAGCCTGAAAAATCCATCTGTTTCCATGCGTTTCACCTCCCCCCAAAGGTCCCTACCGTAAAGATATAATAATCATATGAAATTCCTTGTCTTA
>CAZADO010000378.1:0-5841 GCA_964483885.1 uncultured Alphaproteobacteria bacterium
ACCCGTCTCGGAGATTTCGTTAAAAAAAAGCCTCAGCATTTCTGCTGAGGCTTTTCTATTGCGGCTTGCGGAAGGCTTGGGCTTTTACATACCGAGAAGGCTTCGGATTTCAGTTTCAAAGAAAGCTCTGTCGCGGTAGCCGACGACTTTCTTATGCACTTCGCCCTTTTGATTGATAATCAGCGTCGTCGGAATTCCGGGCGGCCTGCCGTAAAGTGCAGCGGCTTCTTGATTGAAAATCGTGTTATGGTAATTGATGCCGAATTTCTCGCCAAAATCCTTCACCGCTTTATTGCCCTGACGAGCAAACGCGATACCGACCATCTCGAATCCATCGTCCTTGTACTCGTTGTACAGCGCGGCGAAGTGCGGAATTTCTTTTTTGCATGGTCCACACCACGTGTCCCAGAGGTCCACAATAACGACCTTGCCATAGAATTGACGCATGTCAATGTCGTTGCCGTCAACATCCTTCACTGTCAGATTCAACATCTTCGCATCGCCTGAAAACTTGCCTGCGGAATCCTTCGCGTCTGGTTTACACCCGCCAACCTGAACGACCATCAGCATCATCAGAAACAAGGGAATAATTTTGCGCATTACGCCTCCAGATACAAATTTATACAGCTTAACTGCTTTTCCTATATAAGAATTACCCATAATACCCTAAAAGCGGTATAAAAGTTCCGGAAGGCATTCGTTGCTTTTCCACAACAGAAACTATCCTTGTGAACTTTCCGTATCTTCAATAAAAACCCGAGGAACTCCCTTTGAAAGCCATGTCGGCAGCTCATACGGCAAGGCATCAATCTTCTCCGCGAGCTCAAACAGCCACAGATTTTGACTACTTTGCCTCCCCCATAATACGACTTCTTCACCGATTTGAGGCCGCGAACCTGTAGCGAAAAGCCATGAAAAATCCTTCAAAATCGCGCCATATAGCGGCCTCGAATGTCCCCGGAATAAAAATTTTCCCCGCCGCACCAGCGAACTGGGGTAGCCATGACGATTCCCCAATCCGATTCGAATCGCCCAGCCATCGGTCGGCGCACACGCAATCAACGGATGCGGCACGCCATGACCTCGACGCGCTCGCCGCACTTCCAACACCGTCGCTTTGAGCGTCATCACCGGTTCCAATGGCAGGAGTTCGACGGTTTCCCTCGACGGCGGCTGGCCGTAAAGGGCAATTCCGGTGCGCACCAAATTACCGGGAATATTTTTAAAGACCATTGCGGCGGCGCTGTTCGCTAAGTGCGTCCACGGCGGATTCAAATCATGCTCTCGCGCAAGCTCAAGCAGCTTTTCGAAGCGTTCGATTTGCTTTTCACCGATAGCCAAATCCTGCGGCCCGTTAAAGCCGAGATGCGAGTATATCCCCTGAACATCAAGGTGCTTCATACGCGCGATTTCGGACAGCAGCGTGTCGGCTTTTCTCCAGTCCATTCCCAAACGCCCAAGGCCGGTGTCGAATTTGATATGCACGCCGATTCGTTTTCCTAAATTGCGAGCGCCTGCCGCGACATACTCCACCTTGAACCAAGACGTCGCCGCCACATGCAAATCCCATTCAACGAATTTTTCAAGCGGCTTTCCCACCCAATCCGTCATCACTAAAATCGGTCCGGAAAAACCTATGCGCCGCAATTCGATGCCCTCTGCAAGTGAACTCACACCAAAACCAGCAGCTCCAGCCTTCGCGAGCACTTCAGCGCACGGCACTAACCCATGCCCGTAACCGTCCCATTTCACTACCGCCAACAGACCGCGGGGCTTGACACGCTCAATAACACGAGCCGCATTCCGCTTCAAAGCCCCAAGATCAATCTGTGCAATGGGTGTTTCGTTTGTCATATTTGTACAATCTCCCTCCGCGCGCAGGGGAATTACTCGCCGCGAAAAGATAAAAAATCCCGGTTCGGAGACAGACCGAACCGGGATGAGTATCATCATCAGCGAAAACTTATTTCTTCTTTACTGGTGTCGGGGTTTTCTGAGATTTCTTCGCTATCTCTGCGAGGTCTTCCTGAGCCTGCCGAGCCGCGTCCGAACCGGCATACAACCGGATAATATCTCGCAGAGCCTTTTCTTTCTCGCTTTTCTTCATCTTCTTGGTCTTGTCATAGGCTTCTTTCCCGAGCTCATTCTTGGCTTTCACGCCCGACAGCGTGTTGGGATATTTCAAGATGACTTCGCCCAGTTTCCCTTCTTGGTAGAGCTTCTCCGCCATTATATTCTCCGCTTTTACAGCGGCGGGAGTTCTCGGATAGGTTTGACAAAGCTCTTCATATTTCTCTTCCTCAAAGAGCTTTTCGGCAAGCATATTCCGAGCGATGGTTGCCGCTGGGGTGTCCGCATAAGCCTCCAAAACTTCTTCGTACTTGCCTTCTTCACACATTCTCTCGGCGATTTTCGCCTTGGCATTCTGAGCGATGGGCAAATTCGGGAATTTAGCGACGACTTCCTCATATTTGCCTTCATCAAAAAGCTTCTGAGCCCGCTGCTCCGGCGTTGCACAGGCGATAACCAGCATCGCAACCACGGTTAGCAGTATCACGAAAGGAATCACGCGCTTCATGGGAAAATCTCCATTGAATTAGATGACGACAAGTCCCCCGAAACAAACGAATCAATTAGTAATATATATCCCTCTGCATCAAATGTCAAGTCTTATTTTGTAAAAAAGCTTATGTGTCACTTTCGAATTGCTGTTTGATGTCAGGCAGTCCTAAGCCCGACCGGAGGTAATCGGAGTTTTAACCAGAGAAAACCCCGATTCAACGGTTCAATCAAATCGGGGCTGTCATATAGAATTGCCGTTTAGGACTATTTCAAAATTGAAACCAGATCCTCATCAACATTGAAACCGCCCAGGAGCATTTCTTCTTCCTTCTTGCGCGCCGCCAGATTTCGTTTCAGGCAGGGAAAACAGCAATCGTCAACCGAAACCCAAGGGACAAGATTCCCGCAGACAGCGCAACGCACGAGTCTCGGCGCAGCACGACGCCTTCTTGGAACACGATGATGCGATGTCGTCTTCTTGGTCGCCGTGTGCACACTACCTGAAGCCCGACCTCGCCGAGCCAGACTGCGCTTCTTCTGCTCCTGTGCTTTTTTCTTTGGGGAGGGCGCAGATGCAGCTTTCGGTTTCCGAGTTTTAGCTACGCTCTTCTTCTTTGTCGGCACCGCCTGCTTGGTCGCCCGCACACGCTTCTTCTTGGGAGCCGTTTTGGGCTTCTTGGTCTGCACAGATGCACGCTTCTTTGGCACCGCCTTTTTGCGTACCGGCTTTACAACCCGGCTTTTCTTCTTTTTCGCCACGCTGGTTTTGCCGGATTTCTTTGCAGGCGAAGAACTTTTTTTCTTCGATACGGCCTTCTTACGCCGGGACGGTGAGGCCTTTCGGGTAGATTGGACAGCTTTTCGCGCCATATTTACCCCCACCCTGATTTTGGGGAGTTTACTCTATTTTAAAATGCACGTCCTGCGAATTATAAAACGACAGAACGAACATTGACCTATTCAACCGCAATCATTGACACATTCGTACAAATCGGCAGAACACATCAATATTGCAGATACCTGTGCTATTTGTAGAACAATTCCAATTTATTGGCTTCCGTGCGAGATGCCTGGCGCACGGATAATCTGTCTAAGATAAAAAAAAACCGGATAGTGCTCCAAATCTCATATGGAGCCCTGCCGGCACACCTCTCTACCCAGAACACAACGTTTAATATAGTAAAAAGTCGTTGCGTTGTCAAGATTAACTTCAAATATTTTTCTAATTTCCCCGCCAGCATATTACCATGTTACTCTTTTTATTACAAGATAATAGGCGAAATCTATTTGCGATGTATCTTTGATATTTGCCCCTCGGGACACAAGGGATTCTCCATGCCTCTCTTCGTCTTGTTTTTCCAGAATACCTGTATGAGATGTCCAAAAACGCAAAAAAATACTTAATCATTTAAATAACAATCTCATAACTCGAAATTTTCCGATTCACAAAATATCACTTGACAAAACCGAAATTTCAAGTATATTAGTAATTGAACAAATGTTCAGTTCTCTGCTCTTCGTGGGGATTTTTTGGGCACGGAATTTGAACATATGTTCAGTTGCGCGAGGGGTGAGGGTACCCACTCGCGGCGAGCTCCGGGCACGCGGGACGCATGCCGCGACGGGTAACATAAGATTCAATTGCGGTGTTGGCTGTTCCTCGCATGTTCTCCCCCCACCGGGGACGGTGGGGGCTAGTACCTGTTATTTGTTTACTAGGCAGAACGCTCCCGCGTTCTGCAGTGAGGAATACCAGAATCACTGAATCATGAAAATAGAAAAGCTCTGCGAACGAATCGAAGTCATCGCCCTCTTCCAGAAAGGGAAGCTCGCGCCTATCAGATTCCGCTGGAAAGGACGCACTCACCGGATACATCGAATTCACGGCGATTGGGCTACTCAGGAAGGGAAAACGCGATTCCACCATTTCGCCGTTGCTGTAGGCGGACCCGATATCTACGAACTGTCCTATAACGAGTCCACCTATGTCTGGCAAATCGAAGGCATTTCACTCATCGGGTAAACAAAAGCCGCTGCCATGAGAAACAAAATTATCTTCCATATCGACATGGATCAGTTCTTCGTGGCTATTGAGATGCGCCATCATCCCCATCTGAAAGGAAAACCGGTCGTCGTAGGAGGTGGTCCCGGTGACCGTGGAATCGTGACCACCGCATCGTACGAAGCCCGGCGCTATGGCCTGCGCTCCGGCATGTCGGCTTTTCAGGCGCGGCGTCTTTGCCCGCAGGCGATTTTCCTGACTCCGAATCTCCACAAATACGTCGATATTTCCCGGCGAATTTTTCAGCGGATGCGTGAATTTACCGAGCGTGTGGAACCGACATCCGTGGACGAGGCCTATCTGGACATGAGTGATCGCGTGCAGACACCGGACGAAATCGAACAATTGGCCATGAAAATCAAGCGCCGGATTTTCCAAACCGAAGGACTGACCGCCACCGTTGGCGCAGGTGCTAACCGGCTGGTGGCCAAAATCGCCAGCGGTATGAACAAACCCGACGGCTTCACCTACCTCCCGCCGGAGCGCGTGATAGACGTTTTCCGGGATATGCCCGTCGGAGACCTTCACGGTATCGGCAGAGCGACGCAGGCACAGCTCGAGCGACTCGGCATCCGCACTGCCGGACAGCTCGCCGCGTATCCTCTCGACATTCTGCGGCGTATCTTCGGAAAATGGGGAGAAGAAATTCAACAAATCGCCCTCGGTCAGGGGCGGGATGCGGTCATGGTTCCTGAGGAACTTCCCGATGAAAAATCCATGGGACATGAACACACCTTCGCTCAGGACATATCGAATCCGGCGCCGCTGCTCGGAAGGCTGCACCTGCTCTGCGAGCGCGTGGCGCGGCGGCTGCGCGAAGCGGATATGATTGGGCAGGTGGTTACGTTGAAGCTGCGCTATCAAGGTTTCATCACCCGGTTTCATGGCCGCAAGTTGAAAGACTACGTGCAGCACGAAACGGTTATCTACCAAGTCGCGAGGATTCTGTTTCAGGAAGTCTATGACCACCGGCCTGTCCGGCTGGTGGGAATCAGCGTGTCGAACCTGACATCCGCTTCCGGTTCCGGTCAACTGGAGCTGTTCCCCACCGGCTTGCCGCTAACGAAAATATCGAAAGCCTGTGACCAAATCAAAGACCGGTTCGGCGAGAAATCCATCGGCTATGCCAGCGGAATTTATAACACGGGCAGCCGTACCTCCTCATCCCACCGCAAAAACCTCCTTTATCGCCCATTCCACAGTCCGTAATGGCGGCT
>CAZADO010000379.1:0-18803 GCA_964483885.1 uncultured Alphaproteobacteria bacterium
TCATAGGCGAACCAGTCGTGGTGATATTCACCGGAACCCGGGACACCGACATTGGAGAAAACGTAAGGAATCATCGAAGCGGAATTCAACGCCACAGCCGGGTACCGTTGCGCACCAATAATATCTGAACCGGCGTCAAAAGTTGCTCCCCCATCATCAGAGTAGTAAACTGCCGTGCCCGACACGTCTGTGTTACGGAAACAGCAGAAAAGGGCGTTATTTGTTGGATCATAGGCAATCGGTCCGCAAGCGCCGATATAATAGCTGTATTCCGAACCGGAATAATCGTTCAGTGAGACAATGGTGGCGCCAGCACTCATGTCCGCAGGAAAACGCCCAACATACTGTTCAAAGTTTGCGACCGCTTCCTGGAAGATGAAGAAACAGTAGGTAGCACTGGCGTTTTCGGCCAGGTGCGGGTACGAGGCAGTCGCATCCATATCACCGGGTGCGGCGGCGAGTACAATCGGTGTGATCCAGGTCATGCCATGGTCCGCTGATTTGGTTCCCCAGAAAGTGGAATTCTCACTGGCATCAGTACCCCAGATGAGACAGTAAAGATTGCCGGCGGCGTCCTTGGCACAACTTGCAGTGGTAAAAGTGTTTGTTCCCTCGGCCACAATCAGCGACCGATCCCATGACGTTCCTCCGTCCGTCGTATGAACGTCGTAAACGCCGTTGTTAGCCGCATTCGTGAAACCATTCAAAACACCCATATAATGCAAGTTGTTGTCATTATCGCATAGCGAGCCGAAATCGTACATTTCGCCATTCCAACTCTCAAGGTCGGATAGATCACCCGCCTGCCCAATGCCGGACCAGGTCGCGCCATAGTCCGTGGTTTTGTTGTACCGGTACTGAATATCGTTTTGGTCCAGATGCCCATTTCCAGAATAGGGCAGGCGAGATGGCGTTTCCCGGTCAGTACGGTGGGCTTTCGGATTTGTTGTTGCCCAAGCCGATACGGCGAATAATAAGCCGATAACCAGGATGAGTGTGATGAAGACTGTTCCTCTGTTGCGCATGGGTTACCTCCACTTGTTTGGTGGCCAATGAAACTTGTGGCTCCAATCTCCTGTGTTAGGAGTTGGCCATGTTATAACTGGTTGTATATTGTATGTTTACCCTTATTAAAAACAAAAACCGACTTGTTACTTCAGGGATGTCTGGCAAGTCGGCAGTGCTTATCTTATGATATTCCCTATAAGTAAACCTATGAAAGTCGTAAAGTCAAGTAAAAACTTAAAAATCCAGTTTTTTTTTCAGCATTTGGCCTGATACTCTCATAGGGTTAGATGACTTCAGATTTTCGTTCAAACCTGCTTTTCCACACTTTAGCTCGGTTCAGATAGAGGCTGAAGGCGAAAGAAGGTCACTTGACTCTGTAAGATTTTATCTGTATAATTTGTTGTTTATGAACTTTTAATAATGGTCTCGGAGCCCCTGTATGGAAAGGTCGCCTCTCCAGGAGCTTGACCCACGCATCAAGCTCATAGCGGCCGGAATCCTAATTACAGGGTTGTTGCTCGTGGACAGAGCTGTGAGTCTGGCTCTGTTTGGTCTATTGATTGTCTTGACAGCCTCGCTTGCGCGGTTCCCGTTTCGATTGGCTGCAGTTGCCGGGCTGGCGCTCTGGCCTTTGCTGATACTGACCATACTCGTTCATGGATTGGCAAATCCTTCAGCAGGACAAACACTCGTCGCTTTCGGAGGCCTCAAACTAACCACAGCCGGATTGACTCAGGGCGCAATTTTCGCAACACGTCTTATATTTTTTATTTTCATTTCCCGTCTTATCTTACATATCGGAACCGGAGAGGAATATGCACGAGCTTTAGGTCGTCTTTTCTCACCATTTCGCCGTTTTCGCTTGCCGGTCGGGGAAATGGAGCTCGTTGTTGGTATCGCGTTCCGTCTAATTCCTATACTTGAACGGGAAATCGGACGTCTGCTCTTGGCCCGGCGCGCACGTGGATTGGCGGTCAATTGGATAGGCAAATTGCGCCAGTTACATACGATTCTGATTCCACTTTTCGTCGGTGCCTTCCGACGTGCAGATGCCCTTGCCATCGCGATGGAAGCTCGCGGTTTCGTAGTGGGCGCTCCCCGATCTTCTTATAAAGTGGCCTATTTAAAGCCCCTCGATGGGTTGGCTCTCATCGTTGTCTTAGGCACCACAATCCTGGCGATAGCCCTTTCATGAGCTATATCAACCGGCTTCCGTGACTACACAGATACAGCAAATGTCATACCGTTTGGAAATCGAGTATGACGGAACCGATTTTCACGGCTGGCAAGTCCAGAAAACCGGACGGACGGTACAGGGGGAACTCGAAGAGGTACTGACCAGATTCTTTAAACATCGAATAACAGCCATCGCTGCCGGGCGAACCGATGCGGGTGTGCATGCCGAAGGTCAGGTGGTGCATTTTCATACGGATTGTTTTCGACCTCTCGATATGGCGAAACGCGCTCTGAACGCCCAACTTCCCAAAGATATCAACATTAGAAATATCGAACTCGCTCCTTTGGATTTTCATGCGCGTTATCGCGCGCATTGGCGATACTATCGCTATATACTGGCAACGGAGATTTTCGCACTACGGCGGCGCTATACTTGGTGTCCAAAATTCGATTATGATTTTCAGCGAGTGCTGGATGCCACACCGGACCTGATAGGCCGACATGATTTCGTGTCCTTCTCGCTCACAGGATCGAATGTCACCAACACCATCTGCAACGTCTATCATGCCGGTTGGCAGGAGCAGAACTCAGAGCGGATTTTCCATATCGTTGCCAACCGTTTCCTGCGCGGAATGGTCAGATTAATAATGGGCACCTTGCTCGAAATCGGACGCGGTCGGTTTGAAGAGCGTTCGATTCCGAAAATTCTCGCGGCGAAAAGCAGTCAGTCCGCAGGAACCTCAGCTCCCCCACAAGGTTTAACACTAACAAAAGTCGGCTATGAACCGTGGGAGGATTTACCCTGACAAAGAACCTGATGTTCATATTGAGGAAGCAATGAAGTTTTTTTTGGATACGGCAAATATTGCCGAAATTGAAAAAGCGGTTTCCTGGGGAATTCTCGATGGAGTCACGACGAATCCTTCGTTAATGGCGAAGGCCGGAGCATCGAATTTCAAAGAACACTTGAAACGCATCTGTGATTTAGTCGAAGGACCGGTTTCCGGAGAAGTCATTGGTTTGACACCGGAAGAGATGCATTCACAGGCTCTGGAACTTGCAGCTATCAGTCAGTATATGGTCATCAAACTGCCAATGACAGTTGCGGGCCTTCAGGTCTGTAAGCGACTTCATGCAGAGAGTATTCCTGTCAATATGACGTTAATTTTCAATCCAGCGCAGGCGCTTCTGGCCGCAAAAGCTGGTGCATCTTATGTCAGCCCATTCATTGGTCGTTTGGATGATATAAGTCATTTTGGCAGTGACCTCATTGGTGATATTGTCACAATTTTCGACCGCTACGAATTTGAAACCCAATGTTTGGCCGCCAGTTTGCGGCATCCGCTTCATGTCGTAGAAGCCGCGATGGCTGGAGCCCATGTAGCAACTCTTCCATGGAGCGTGTTGGAGAAACTGATTCATCATCCACTGACAGATATTGGTATCGAACGATTCCTTGAAGATTGGAAGAAAGTTCGCCCGGAAGGCTGGTAAACTATAAGTTCTCCCGCCGCGGTATAAGTCCCGCGAGCCCGATGAAGTGACCACCGCGGCATACGTCTCGTGTGCCCGATATCAACATCAAATTCAAATACACTAACAAATGAAAAGCGCACGTATTATTTCCTATTTCTTCGTAGGCTTGATTATTGGGACGGCAGGTATGTATATCTACCACCGCGATCGTGCGTTGAACCGTGAAATCGAAGCCTTGAAGCAGCAGGTAGCGAGCGTTCGCCAGCCCGTGAGTCAGGAAGCATCATTGGGAAACGGCAGCGACACGGGATATGGATTCAATCCCGCCGCTTTACCGCCGTCTGATATCGAGACATCGCGCCAAACGGCGATTACGCGCGCCATTTCACGGACAGCGGATGCTGTCGTAGGCATTAATGTGACTCAAGTGCGCGAGGTCGTCGCTCGAAGTCCCTTCTATAATGATCCTTTCTTCCGCACTTTTTCCTTTGGCCTGCCCCAGCGTGTTTTTCGGCAAAAAGTCGAAAACCTTGGTTCCGGATTTCTAATTTCGCAGGACGGATATATCGTCACGAATGAGCATGTAGTTCGCGGCGCTATTGAAATCGTTGTGACGACTACATCCGGGCAGCGATTCAACGCGAGAATCGTCGGCACGGATCCTCTTCTCGATGTCGCGCTGTTGAAAATTGAGACGTACGACTTACCTTATATAGAGTGGGGAAATTCGGATCAGACTGTCATCGGAGAATGGGTGATTGCAATCGGAAATCCTTATGGCCTTTTTGCTGTCAATGACAAACCTTCGGTAACCGTTGGAGTCATTTCAGCTCTGCATCGGGATTTTGACCGCAATGAAGATGGACGCATTTACAGCGACATGATTCAAACAGACGCGTCTATTAATCGTGGAAATTCGGGGGGGCCGCTGGTCAATGCTCAGGGGCAGGCGATTGGGATGAACACGATGATTTTCACGGAAGGGGGCGGCTCGTTAGGAATTGGTTTCGCCATGCCCGCTTCGCGGATCCGTTCCTTAATTGACGAGCTCCTGATGGGAGGCGTCAAACGGAATTACTGGATAGGCATTGTAGCGACGGACCTGAATCGTATGATGGCGATTTCCTTGGGATTGGAATCGACGGAAGGAGCGGTCGTTTCACAGGTAGAACCGCAGAGTCCGTCCGATAAAGCGGGCATTGAACCGGCGGATGTTATTCTTGAGATTAATGGAAAATCCATTGCCAATGCACGAGCGGCTCGCGCACTTCTTAGCAATACCGATTTGAGAGTAGGCGACAGCCTTAGCTTTAAAATCTTTCGCGATGATAGAATCCTCGATATTAACATCACTCTCGAGGAACTTCCGGAACGCAGCGAATAAATCTTCATAAATTAGTCTTCGGTTGATTTGATTTCCCGGTATTCACGGCCTGACATGGCCGCCATTTGGTCGGATGAAGAACGCTTCAAAACCTGGTGGCGTGTAGAACTGGCGGTGCTCGAAGCGCGTGCCGCTCGGGGAGACATACCCGAATCCGACTTGGAAGAGATTCGCTCAAAAGCGCGTTTCTCTGCCGAGGAAATCGCTGAAGTCGAAAAGGTCGTCCAGCATGATGTGGTCGCTTTTTTAACGGTCGCCGCTGAGCATATTGGTTCGGCATCGCGTCATGTCCATCGAGGGTTGACTTCCTCGGATGTTCTGGATACGGGACTGGCTTTGCAACTTTGCCGAGCGGTTGAGCTATTGCAGACAGATTTAGCGACTCTTCATCGGGTATTGCAAAAGCGAGCGGTCGAATTCCGCGATACGCCCTGCATTGCCAGAACGCACGGCATCCATGCCGAAGCTACGACCTTTGGCATGCGCTGGTTGGTCTGGAGTGAAGAATTCGGAAGGCATCAAGCGCGTTTAGCGGCGGCACGAGAGCGCATTGCTGTAGGGAAATGCTCGGGTGCTGTCGGCGTTTTCGCGCATACGGATCTTGAGCTGGAAGAGCAGATGTGCAAGCGATTGCAGCTCAAACCGGCGATGGCAACCACTCAGATAATTCAGCGGGACAGGCATGCGGAACTGCTGCAGGTTCTGGCCTTGATTGGAGCCAGCATCGAGAAGATAGCAACGGAGATTCGGCATCTGCAACGCACCGAAGTCGCTGAAGCTTTCGAACCGTTTGGGAAGGGTCAAAAGGGTTCATCGGCCATGCCGCACAAACGCAATCCGATTCTCTGCGAACGGCTCTGCGGAATGGCAAGGTTGCTGCGCGGCTATGCAATGGTGGGTCTGGAAAATGTTTCTCTTTGGCATGAGCGGGATATTTCCCATTCATCGGCTGAACGAGTAATTTTTCCGGATGCGACAATCGCACTGGACTATATGTTGCACATTCTGATACGTGTATTGGATGGTTTGGAAGTTGACACCACGCAGATGGCGCGCAATCTTGCAATGACAAAGGGCTTAGCGGTTTCGGAAGCCCTGCTGTTGGCGCTGACGGATGCGGGATGGACGCGCGAACGTGCCTACTCGCATGTTCAAAAAGCGGCGAAACAAGTCTGGCAGGGTCAGATGGATTTTAAACAGGCTGCCACAAGCGATAAGGACATGGTTGAGCTTTTAGGAGAGGAACGCCTTGCACAGCTTCTTGATGTGCATCCACCGCTCCAAAAAATAAAAGGTATTTTCAAGCGAGCCGGATTAACCACAGGGAAACCATAGGTGACTTGTTCGGTCATTTTCGAGGAATGGGGATCAACCTTTGACTAAGCGGGAACGAATCTACGAAGGAAAAGCAAAACGCTTGTACGCCACGGACAAAGAGAGTTATCTCGTTCAGGAGTTCCGTGACGAACTGCTGAATTCAAATGGTGAAGTGCAGGCGGCGATTTCGGGAAAAGGGGAATCGAATAACGGTATATCCTGTTTTCTTTTCCAATATCTGGAGAGCTATCACGTACCGACTCATTTTATCGAGCGGTACGGTCCCACAGGAATGGTCATCCGCAAATTGACCATGATTCCTATCGAAGTGGTGATGCACAATATTGCCACGGCGAAATTGGCAAAAACGTTCGCTCTTCCCGAAGGAAGTACGCTGAATTATCCGATTCTGGAATACTTCCTGAAAAACGATAAGTTGAACGATCCGATGATTAATGAGCATCACGCTTTTGCATTGGGATATGCCGAGCCCGAAGAGATGCGCACTATCAGCAGGCTCACCTCGAAAATCAACGCGATTTTGAAATCTTTTTTTGAACGACGCGGATTTCTGCTTGTGGGATTCAAAATCGAATTCGGAAAACAGGAAGATCGCATTTACGTCGGGGATGAAATCTCGATAGATACCTGCCGCCTGTGGGACAAGAAAATGAACCGCCGGTTGGATGTGGATCGTTTGCGGAATGATCCGGCGGGCATGGAAAAGCTTTACCGGGAACTTTGTGACCGTCTGGCCAACACGTCCTAATCCAAGAGTTTCACACTTGAAAATCGCTCCGGAAGGAATACGACTGCTGCTGCCGCCGCTGATTGTTCTATTTTTAATTGGCGTAGCGGGCTGGTTTCTGGCGCTTGATGCAGTGCAATGGATTGCCGGTGGATGCGGCGTCTTTGTCCTGATTCTTTTTTTATTCTTTCGCGATCCGGACAGGAAAATTCCTGAAGGAAAACAGTGGGTACTGTCTCCCTGTGACGGCAAAGTGATTTTAGCCCGCGAAGCTGCCAGTGACACAGAGCATGGACGCATCGCCGTTTTCATGTCGGTTTGGAATGTCCATGTCAATCGCAATCCTGTCACGGGAACAATTCGTGAAATCCGCGAATCTCGCGGAGGGTATCATCACGCCGCAAGCGACGCCGCCGCGCGAAATAATACATCCGTAACAGCGCGAGCCGAAACCTATTTCGGAGATGTTACGTGGATTCAGGTCGCCGGTGCGCTGGCGCGGAAAATTTCCTGTCGTCTTCAAAAGGATCAGCCCGTCATCGCCGGGCAGCGATTTGGTTTGATCTACTTCGGTTCCCGCTTAGAGGTGTTGTTGCCGCCGGGAGTTCGCATTCACGTCAAACCCGGAGATAAAGTCAGAGCCGGAGAAACGATTTTGGGCGAGGTCATGTCATGATGCGACAACGAATCGCGCATCTTTTTACCATAGGAAACCTGTTTTGCGGTTTCCTTTCGATCGTGATGGTGCTTGACGGGCACGGCGCTCTCGCCGCGTGGCTGATTTTTTGCGCGGCGCTATTAGATGCGTTCGATGGAAAGATTGCCCGTTTTACACGCAGTGAAAGCGTCTTCGGCCTGCAATTCGATTCGCTCGCGGATGTCGTCTCCTTCGGTGTGGCTCCCGGAATTCTGATTTACCTTCTCGCGTTTCAGGAGCATGGAGTTTTAGGAGTTTTCGTTAGTTTCGTTCCGGTGCTTTTTACGGCGATTCGATTAGCGAGGTTTAATCAGAAGAAAGCCGAAGGAGCATCGCACGAGTATGAAGGATTATCATCGCCTTTTCAAGCGTGTTTGATAGCGTCGTTTATTATTATGAATCTTTCCCTTTGGGAAGACGTCCGTTCAGACATGGTCCTTGCCGGGCTTGTTATTTTGCTCGCATTATTAATGATCAGCCGCCTTCCTCTACCGAGCTTGCCGCGCATTACGCTGCGAGAGCCCGGGTACAACCTAACCAAACTGCTGGGGCTCATAGGAGCGATTGTTTTCATCGCGATTAATCCTTCACGCCATATTTTTCCGGTTGCGGTAATAGTGACTGTCGCAGCGTTTATCGTGGGCGCTCTGCGGAGCACCCACAGTGATGACATTGAGTATGAAGACCATGAAGCCGGATCGCAGGAAACCAAAGCCCCGGTGCCGGGAGGCGATTTATGACCGTAAAAATTATCGTGACACACAAGCCCGGCGTTTTGGATCCCCAAGGGCAAACCGTACTGAAAAATCTTCACCAACTCGGCCATAAAGAAGTCCATGACGTTCGTATTGGGAAATATATCGAGATAGATATCGACGTAGCCACGCGTGAAGAAGCAGAGAAGAAGGCTCTTGAAATTTCAGATAAAATGCTTGCCAATCCTGTGATTGAATCCTTCCGCGTGGAGCCGTAGGTGGTTTTTGCAGTCGTGACATTTCCCGGTTCCAACTGCGACCGGGACTGCATTTGGGCGCTTGAGTCTGTTTTAGGCTACACGGTTCGCAAGGTTTTCCATCGCAATGGCTCTCTGGAATCCACCGACGCGGTGGTCCTGCCGGGCGGATTTTCATACGGAGATTACCTGCGTGCCGGTGCGCTGGCTCGCTTTTCACCGATTATGGAAGAAGTGACCGCTTTTGCCAAGGATGGCGGTATTGTTTTAGGAATTTGCAACGGCTTTCAGATTCTGTGCGAAGCAGGACTGCTCCCCGGCGCTTTAGTACGCAACCGTTCGCTGAAATTCGTCTGTCGTGAAGTTCGATTACACATAGAGAACCGTTCAACCGTTTTCACTTCCGGATATAAAAATGAGCAGGAAATTCTACTGCCGATAGCTCACAGTGACGGCCAGTACATAGCAGACGACGAAACATTAGACCTGCTCGAACACGAAAAGCGAGTTGTTTTTCGCTATCGTGGTCCGGTTCGACCAGATGCTCCGGATGGAAATCCGAATGGCTCAGCGCGCGCTATCGCAGGACTAATGAATGAACAAGGAAATGTGCTTGGGATGATGCCACATCCTGAAAGAGCATGCGAGTCTCGCTTTGGCCGCATAGATGGTATGGGTGTTTTCGCGTCCATCGCTGAAGCTGTGGCGAACCGTAAAATGATCCCGGCTTAAGAAAAAACTATATCAATAATAAAGGCGAACCAACCGATGCATCTCGGTGCTCCTGAGATTATCTTGATTGTTATTGTCATTCTTCTCCTTTTTGGAGGCAAGAAGCTGCCTGAACTCGCTCGAGGACTCGGGAAAGGATTGACCGAATTTCGCCGAGCGACCAATGACATCAAACAAGAAATCCAATCAACCATCAATGTAGCCGCCGCGCCGCCGCCGAGGGAAACGAAGGACGAATCCTCCAGCCCTCCGCCTTCAAAAACCTCTACTGAGGAATCGAAGGAATCCGAAAATCCCTCCTCACCCTCATCTGAAAAACCATCCTGAGGAGTTGCCCGCGGCTATTGAAGATTGCCTTTTGGTAGTGCCGCACGGCAGTGCGCTTGGGCTGTTAACTCCATCCAATACCTCGTAATCAATAACTTCTCAAGAAAGAATCCTTAGAACCATATGCAACTTGTTTCCCTCGATTTATCGGGATTTAAATCCTTTCCGAAAGGAACGAAGCTAACCTTCAGTGAAGGTGTCACAGCCGTCGTCGGCCCCAACGGCTGCGGTAAGACGAATATCGTCGATGCCGTACGCTGGGCTTTGGGCGAACAGAAAACATCCGTGCTGCGTTCCGACCGCATGGATAATGTCATCTTCAATGGAACAGCAACACGCAAACCCGTCGGTATGGCTGAAGTCTGCATGGTTATCGACAACAGTGACGGCGCTTTGCCGACTCCCTATTCCAATGTGGAAATCAAGCGCCGGCTTTACCGCGACGGAGGCAGCGAATATTATTTGAACGGTATCGCTTGTCGCTTGAAAGATGTCGTGGATTTGATTCAAGATACCGGACTCGGTCCTGACAGCTATAGTATCCTCGAACTTCGCATGGTAGAAGATATTCTGCGCGAAGGAGGCGACGGTCGCCGTCACCTTTTTGAAGAAGTGGCGGGAGTAGCGAAATATAAAACCCGTCGTCACCAGTCGCAGAATAAACTTCTTCAGACTGAAGAAGATTTGATGCGCCTTGCGGATATCTTGAGTGAAGTTGAGCGTCAAGTTTCATCTCTGAAACGGCAAATGACCCGCGCGCGCCGCTATCAGAAAATGCACACGGAGTTATCCACCTTGGAGCTCGGTCTCGAATGGCAGCGCTTTGAAAAACTCCAAGCAGAATTGAAGCCGATGGAACAGGAGATGAGACAGACATCCGATTCCGTTTTGGCGGCTCGCAATCTGCTTCGCGCCGAAGAAGCGACGTTGGAAGAGCAGCGAACGCAGGCGCTGATGAAGGAAAAGGAATTTACGAAAACCCGAGCATATCTTGAAGCTTGTATTTCAGAGGTGGCGGCACTGGAAACCGAGAACGCAACTCTGGACGCGAGAAAATTCGCCGCCCGCGATATCATCAGCCACGCGGAACGAGCGCGGATACTTCTGCGTGAAAAAAGAGAACTTTTAGCGAAGAAACAGGAATTCCAAGAGGGCGAGACACGAAAATATTCTGAAGCTTTCGAAGCGACGGAAGCAAAACTTACCGAGGCAAAGGAAGTTTATCATCAGCACGAAAAAGTCCTCGAAGAGATACTTTATCGGAATCGGCACCATGATAAATATTTAGCGGATATTCGCGCAGATGTCGCGGCGAAGGGACGACAGCTTGCAGAGAAAAAAGCCGCTCTTTCCGGATTTGAAGGACGCCGGGATGCCTATGAACAGGAGCGGGAACAAATTCTCGCACAGAAAAAAGAGCTGGAACTCGATCAAAGCCGCATTGCTGAACAGGAAGCGGAGATGCAAAAACCGCTTCACGAATTGAAGCATGAGGAAGCTGAACTTCAGCAAAAGGTGCAAACCTGTGAAGAAGATAAGCAGCAGCTCGAAGGGAAACTACGCGACTCTCAACGGCTTTTGGATTTAACGGAAAGCAAACTCGAGCTGCTGAAAACGCTTTCCGAAAAAGGGCTGCGCTCAGATCCCGCCTTGAAATTTCTTCAAGATAAACCGGTTGCCGGTTTGATTGATTTGGTGAGTGATGCTATTGAAGTGCAAGAGCCGTATTCACGTGCCTTCGCGGCCGTTCTGGGTCCTGCGGCTTATTATTATTTGGTCGAGTCGATGGAAGCGGCTTTTGATGCTGTGAAGGCTTTGAAAGACGCCAACGCCGGAAAAGCTGTTTTTGTTCCAGTCCGCGAGTTGAAATCAGAACAAGTATCGCAGTTGCCGCTGCCGGAAGGAATCCTTGGGCGCGCGATTGATTTTATAAACGGTAAAATTTCGGACCCCGTCGCGTCTCACTTCTTAGGGAAAGTAGTGATTGTACAGGATTGGGACGTAGCCTGCATACTGAAGCAATGGGGAAAGGAAAATGAGCTGACATTGGTGACCATGCAGGGAGAATGGATTGCGCCTCAGGGTGTTGTCTGCGGAGGAGGCTCGACCGCGAAAACACCTGCTGATTTCGGTCTGAAAAAGCAGCGTGCGCAGCTTGAAGAAGAACTTAAGCAAGTGCGTGCGAATTTGGAAGTGATTACTAAAGAAAAAGCGGACAACGAGCAGCAGCGCGCGTCCATTCTTGAAGAGCTTGCACAAACACAGCAGCGCGTTCAGTCTGCCGAGAGTGACTACAATCGCCTGCATGAAAAACGACAGCAAAAGCGTATGCTGTTGGAACATCACCAAACGCGATTGACCGTTGTTGAAAAAGAACTGACGGAATTGGCTGAGAAAATTCAGACTGCTCGCGAAGAAGAGCAGCATGACTCGGCGGCTTTAAACAGTTCGCAAGAGAAGTTAGATAAGGCATCGCTTTCAAGTACGGATTTAGAGCGCGAACTGAGTGAGGCGCGGCAAGCAGCAACCGCTTCCAAAGAACAACTCCACCGCAGTGAACGCAAGTGTGATGAAGCGAAGCATCGATTGGAATTGGCGCAAATTGAGTTGCAGAGAATGACAGCGACCGCCGAGGAAATCGCGGCGGAAATTCAATCGAGCGAAAAGCGAGCGATTGACGCGGAAAAAGAAGAGAGCGAACTCTCGAAACGTAAAAAGGAAATTGAAGCTCTGCTTCTGGAAAAATTCCGCAGCAGAGATGCAGCGTCTCTTGACGTGGACAAACGAAATACCGAATTAGATGAAGCCCGAGAGAGCGTCAGGCAGCAGGAAGATAAATTGCGCAGGCTTCGCAGCGAGCGTGAAGATGAACTGGATGGCGAACGCCGGCTTGAAAGAGAAATCGCTCGCTTGCAGGCCGAACGCGAGGCACTGCTTACCGGAGTGCGCACCAAACACGGACTGGATCTCTCCAGTGAAGCATTCGCTGACGAGCATCCTGAAGTTGTTTCGGCGGAAACCAACGCAGAACTTGTTGCTGAGCTCCGGAATAAAATCGAGCATCTGGGGCCGGTGAATCTTCTCGCGATTGAAGAATATGAACAGGAGCACGAACGGCTGCAGGCCATGCAGGCCAATCGGGATGATTTGCTCAAAGCCAAAGCGACACTCGAAGAGACGATTGCGAAAATTAACGAAACCGCACAAGAAAAATATCTGGAAACCTTCCGAAAAGTCCGCGCGAATTTTCAAACGCTCTTCCGGGAATTTTTCGGTTCGGGGGAGGCGGATTTGATTCTCAGCGGCACGGATCTCCTTGAAGCCGATGTAACGCTTTGGGCGAATCCAGCGGGCAAGCGTCTGAAATCCCTTTCACTCATGTCGGGAGGGGAGAAAGCGATGACGGCGATTGCATTGCTTTTCGCGCTCTATCAGGTCAAACCGTCTCCGTTTTGTATCTTAGATGAAGTGGACGCGCCGCTCGATGATTCGAATATTGTCCGTTTCAATGAGATGTTGAAAAAGCACACTCCCGAAACACAATTTATTTTGATTACTCATAACAAGCGAACGATGGAAGCGGCGGAAACTCTCTGGGGAGTGACGATGGAAGAAGAGGGAATTTCAAAAGTCGTTTCCGTGCGTTTCGTCACATAGAAAACGTTTCTGGATGAAGGGAGTATTGTCATGCGCTACGTAAAAGCTTCAGCTCTTCTTGTCCTGTTGTGGTCGTCACAGCACTTGTTTGCCGGGTTGGCAATTGATTTGGATCACGCCACTTATCGCGGGCGGGATTCACTGATGTATGTAGAAGTATTTACATCGGTGCAGCGCTCGCAGCTTCATTATGTGAAAACGGATTCGGCTTTCATTGCTGAGTTTCAACTTGCGCTTGAACTAATACTTCAGGGTAAAGTGATTGCTGCGGACACGCTTTTTGGTTTCGACATGATTAACGATGAGAATAAATTGAAGCCCGGTCAGTTCTTTCCGCACTTGTTTGCTTTCTATATGAGACCGGGATATTATGAAGCGCGAGCAACGCTGAAAGATGAAACCGGCGCTCTAATCGAACGTAAAACTCTTCCTATGGAAGTAAAATTCATTCCCGAAGAAACTCTGTCAATTTCCGATATCGAGCTTGCCTGTCATATCCAAATGACCGACGAGCCGACGCGCTTCTGGAAAAATGGTCTGCAAGTCCTGCCAAACCCGGTAAAATTCTACGGGACTCAGTTGCCTCTGTTCTATTATTATTGCGAATTGTACACTTTCCATTTTTCGGCGGAAGTACCGGACAGTTTTCTCGTCGAGCGACAAATTCGTTCAGCGGAAACCGGAGAGATTGCCCGCACGTTTCCGCCTCGAAAAAAGCAAAAAGTCGGAACGACCGCCGTCGAAGCAGATGGATTTCCGATTTCGGTTTTGCGCACGGGAACGTATGTTTTCGAAATCAAAGTTACGGATTTGTATGACAATCGCACTGCCTGGAAAAAGAAAAAATTTTGGATTTACCGGCCGGAAGATTTTGAAGCGGGACGAGAATTCGCAATGGATACCGCTTTCGTCGGACGTCTGGCGGAGTTTACCCTGCCTGCGATGGAAATCGAGAATGCGGAAATTGCCCTCGAACAAATGCGACATATTCTTACCTCCGAGGAACTCTCTCGTGTCCGACGATTAACTCTGGATGGTAAAATCCAGTTTATGAGAGAGTATTGGAAGCAGAAAGCCCTCGAAGAAGGCACGTCACCAGAAATGGCGCAGTGGAACTATTTTTTGCGTGTGAAGGAAGCGAATAGACGATACTCCTATTTGAAAAGAGAAGGTTGGAAAACGGATCGTGGACGCGTGTTTATTCAATTGGGTGCGGCGGATCTAATTGACTACAATACCGCAAGTCAAGAAGTTCCGGATTATGAAATTTGGTACTATGATAAAATCGAGGGTGGAGTCAAGTTTGTATTCGCTGATAGAGCGGGTTTCGGAAATCTGGAACTCGTTCATTCGACAAAGCGCGGCGAGATGTATGATTCGAATTGGCTGGAAAAATTAGCGGGGAGACCTCTAAGTGAACCGGATCAGATGTCCCGATGAGTGATCTACAAATCCATACCGATAAACTTTCGAAAACTTACTATGACAGTCGCCGCGGCGAAATCCATGCCGCCGAAAATGTTTCGATAGATGGTTATGCCGGTCAGGTTTTCGGTCTCCTTGGAACGAATGGCGCCGGTAAAACGACAACCCTGCGAATGCTCTCCACAGTGCTGCAGCCGACGTCCGGTCAGGCGTGGGTGGCTGGATTCGAAATTACGGAGAATCCACAAGCTGTGCGAGAACGAATCGGTTTTCTTTCCAGTGACACCGGTGTCTATGGACGTCTGACAGCGCGCGAAATGATGAGGTACTTCGGCAGACTTTATGGGATGTCTGTCGATGCTATTGAAACCCGCATCGAAGCTATCAGTTCGCAATTTGACATGGGAGATTTCCTCGATAGTCGATGCGAACGTCTCTCGAGCGGACAGAAACAGAAAGTCTCTATCGGACGAACGATTATCCATAATCCCCCGGTTCTGATCTTAGACGAGCCGACGACAGGATTGGATGTTCTGGCGGCGGCGGAAATCGTGAGGTTCGTCCACCAAGCGCGAAGTGAAGGCCGCTGTATTCTCTTATCCACGCATATCATGCGCGAAGCGGAGAAGCTATGTGATCGTATCGCGATTCTGTATGAAGGACGCATTCAGGCGGCGGGGACACTATCGGAACTCTGTGGACAATTCCATGCAGCAGATCTTGAGGAGGTATTCTTGCAAATTGCACAGGAGGTACCCGTGTAGCATTTCAGCAACCGGAAGTGGCATCTGTTTTGCCTGTAAAACCATTGATAGAGCAGGTAAATGTCTGCAGGCGATAAAACAGAAAAGCGAAATCATCTACAGGAAGAAGACAAGATGCCACACACCCGTTCTGATAATTACAAGCTGTTAATCATCGATGACGATAAAGAAATTCTGACATTCCTTAAAGATGGTTTTACAGCGGAGGGGTATGTCGTTTACGCCGCCTCAAATCTCAGAGAGGCGCGCAACTGTCTGGCACGGCAAGAAGTGCATGTGGTTCTTTCTGACCAAAATCTCCCCGATGGCAAAGGAATTGATTTTTTAGTGGAACTTTCGGGGATAGGCGTTGATGTGATCCCAATTCTAATGACCGGTTACGCTGATTTGGACACGGCGTTGGAAGCTATCAACCGAGGCAAAGTCTATAAATTCGTAAAGAAGCCACTGGATCTGATTTCCTTGAAACAAACCATTCAGCGAGCCGCGGAACATCACGCTTTGCTCATTGAAAAAAAACATCTGGCGATGGAAGTTCTTCGTCATAATCAGCTTCTTCGTCACCAGAGCGAGATACAGCAGCAGAGCCTTGAATCCGCGCAGACGAAAATCCGCAAGCATTCAAAAAAAATGCGCTGGCAGAAAAAGCAGATTGAGACGCTCTACACAGAAATCCAATCGGCCTATCTGCGAACCGTGACCTCTCTTTGTGCGGCTATCGAAGCAAAAGATCGATACACGCGTGGTCACAGCGACCGTGTCTACTACTATTGCAATCTCATCGGGCGACGTTTAGGGCTGAAAAAGGAAAGCTTCGAAGCGCTGAAACTGGCAAGCATCCTTCATGATGTCGGCAAAATCGGGATTCCAGATACGATTCTGGGCAAAGAATCACCTTTAACCGAACCGGAAATGCATATAATACAAGAACATCCGAAATTAGCGGAGACTATTCTGGCACCGCTTCCTTTCTTAGACAGAACTAGCCAAATTATCCTCCACCACCACGAACGACATGACGGAAAGGGTTATCCGGATAGTCTGAAAGGCGATGATATTCCCATCGAGGCGCGGATTTTGGCTGTAGCGGATGCCTATGATGCAATGCGCTCTCATCGTCCCTATCGAAAAGCGCTTTCAAAGCGAAAGGCATTAGCACAATTGAAAGCAGGATCTGGCAAACAATTCTGTCCGCTTTGTGTTTCTGCGTTGTCATTGAGTCTTGAGCAGGAAGGAGAAGATTTTCAGGAAGAGAATCACCCACTGACGGACTCTTTGTTCCTATCCCCTTCACCTCCACCCTCCAAAAAAGATAGAAAAAGCTTAAACGCTAACTAATTGTTATTCATGAATATACGTAAATATATGTTAACCGAATGAACCTGCGAACAAACTGCAGCGTATAAAATAAAAGTCACTTTTCTATAAAGAGCTTGACTTTCACCGCGAATTTTTGTAAAATTACAAAGTTGAATGATTAGCCAATGGAGATAAATGCCCGTTTGATAGAGGTTTATTGACGTCGCCCTTTTTCTATGCTTGGGATAAGTTCATCTTCGTCACCTCTGTTCATGCGGGAGTCATCTCTGAAAAGAGCGTTTCTGCAGCCGAATGTTTCAGGTGTCGAATATTCGGTTTTTTTATTTTATCAGGTTATCGTGGAGCTCATTGATCTATGATTTGCTTCTGGCTACTCTTCCTTATCTGCTTTCCTGTGACTTTGACAGCGAGCAGCCTCGATTTAGGAGTTTCGAATTCTAACGGGTGTCAATTTGTCTATAAGCCCGGCCCACCGTCAGTAATGTCTCCGGATACAATTCGTGCGGGGGCTATGGTTCGAGGTTGGGCGGATACAGACGAAAAGATAGCGGGCGGACTATGCCAACCCGTGCGGCATATTTATATAGTCGTGCCTCCCGGAACGATGCCGGTTTTGAATGTCCAGGGATTACGGACACATACAGAATCCGGAGGACTTGCACAACCTCCCCCGGAATGGCAAACTGTGGAGATTTCGAGGGCACCTGAAGCCTTCGTTAAGTTGGTAGGTATTTTCCGTTGGAGGGATTTTCGGCTGGCGCATGTGGAACTCTACCCGGTGCGAGAAGCAGCTGGTAGGGCGGCTTTATTGGATGAAGTTCAATGCTTTATTGAGTTTGAAGGCACTCAAACCGGTGCGCGGACACCGAAAGATGTGCGTGTTCTCTCGCGTCTGGCCTTGAATGGCGATATCGGTGCCGCGTGGTGGGAAGCGCCTCCTCGAAGTCGGACGATTTCAAACTGGCCGGATGGAGATATTTATAAGCTGTCGGTGCGAGAAACTGGCTTGTACCAAGTAACAGGAGCGTGGCTGCAATCTCACGGACTGACTATTATCGGGCGCGCTTCAAGGGACATTCATCTTCTGGGTAATGGCGGACGTCTGCTTCCGCGCGATAGAGGGAGTCTCCGCGATTCCATTCTTCATGAAAATGCGATTTATATCGACGACGGAGGAGATGGAACTTTTGATACCGATGACTTCTTTCTTTTCTTCGGAAAAGCGCTCAAAGGCTATGATTACATAGGTGAAGAAGATCCCTATCTCCATGATGCGATACATCATAGTCCGTATTCGCGGGATAATACCTATTTCATCCATGTAGATTCGGACGGACCTTCCGGATTGAGAATGGATACACTGCCAATGAACGGCACTGGCGGCCAACTCGTGACGGGAACTCGCGGCCACGTTGTTCGTGATGAAGATTTCTTTATCTTCGAATCATCGTCGTTTTCGGAATCAGGTTTAATTTGGTACATGGCGACGGTGGCGACGGGAGAATCGCGTTCTTTCGTGACATCGTTGCCGGGAGTCAGCGATGGTTCCGGAAATATTCGATTTGATTTCAAAAGGCCGGGGGGTGGAAATCCGTTATTGACGATTTCCCTAAACAATTCCGTGATTCGGGAAAATTTCTATACGGAGCAGCCTTTTGATATCCCTCTTTCTGACGCATTGTCTCCCGGCCAGAATGTACTGACGATTGAGAATTACGGAACCCAATCAACGCTGCTTAACTATATCGAGTTCGACTATGCGCGTGATCTGACATTGAGCGGGGGAGAGGTATTCATTGAAGCTCCGGCGGGAGCAACCG
>CAZADO010000380.1:0-3105 GCA_964483885.1 uncultured Alphaproteobacteria bacterium
CGCGATGACGGTTTTACTTGTTGGTGTTTTAAGTATTTTTGGTTTCCATACCATTTTATGGTTCCGTCGCGGCATTCAAGGGCGATTTGTCATTCGGGGAGTTTATTATCGCCGGATTGACGGATTCCATCGCTTCCTTCATGTGTTGGTGAACATCAGTTTTCTGACCCTTGCCTTCACCGGCCTGCCGCAATCCTACGCCAATACCACTCTGGCTCAATGGCTATTCCAGAATATTATGTCCATAAGGACAGCACAACTTCTTCACTATTGGGCAGCAGCGATTACGGGGCTTTATTTTGTCGCACATGTTATTTTCCTTCTCGTGCGAGCGAAGCAAGTGGGATTCAAAGCCCTGTTCACCGGCCCGAACACGATGGTTGTGCGCAAGAAGGACTTCCAAGATTTGATTGCTCATATCAAATGGTTTTTCGGAAAAGGGCCACATCCGAAATTTGATCGCTGGACCTATTGGGAGAAGTTCGACTACTATGCGGTTTTTTGGGGTGTCATCGTTATTGGATTATCCGGCTTGCTTCGTTGGCAGGATGAGTTTTTCGGCAGCCTTTTAGGCGGCGGCGTGATTTCATTGGCGGATACGATTCACAAAGAAGAAGCGCTTTTAGCGACAGCGTTTATCTTTATCGTGCATTTCTTCAATACGCATTTACGCGCCGAAAAATTCCCGATGGATGTCTCGATTTACTCAGGACGCATATCCGAAAGAGAATTTCAGGAGGAACGTCCCGAGGAATGGAAACGACTGAAAGAAGCGGGCAAGCTTGATGATTTGAAAGTGAAGCCCCTTAGCATCATCGGAAATGTTATGGCGTACCTGTGGGGAATTATAACGCTGGGAACCGGATTGTTTTTATTGGCGCTCATTTTGATTGGGCAGTTCACGGCGAAATAGACAGAAACACAAACGTAGAGCAATCATGACGGACAAATCCGATAAGCATTCAGGTTTTTTGCAGAGGCTTCTGCGAGATTTTTGGAGCGTCTTTTCGCTGCCGTTTCGAACGGTGCGATTCTTTTTCAAGAAGCTCATCGAGATACATCCGTTGGATCTCGCACTGATGGCCGTATTTTTCGTCGTGCTGATCGTTGTGACCTTGGCGTTTTTTATCAAAGCCACATCGCAGCCGGACTTCTGTGTCACCTGCCATTACATGAGACCCTATTTCGACTCATGGAAAGCATCTACGCATCGGGACGTACACTGCACTAAATGCCATTTCCCTCCGGGGATAAAAGGAACCGTAGCGGGAAAATTCACTGCGATTTCGATGCTCACCAATTACTTCACGGGAGTCTATAAGAAATCCAAGCCGTGGGCGGAAATCTCCGATCAATCCTGTTTACGAGGCGGTTGTCATGAAACCCGGCTCCTCGAAGGAAAAGTGACATTCAAAGAAGAAATTATCTTTGATCATACGCCCCACCTTCAGAGAGATCGCCGGGGAAAACATCTGCGCTGCACGTCCTGCCATTCGCAGATTGTGCAGGGCTCGCACATGACGGTCACGGAAGAAACCTGTTTCCTGTGTCATTTTAAGGATCAGCCTGAAAACAGCAACATGACAGGCTGCACATTCTGTCATGAAGCTCCGGTGGCGCATGACAGCGTTCAGGTTATTTTTGACCACACGGATATGATTCATCGGCAGGTGGACTGTCATTTGTGTCATGGCTCCATGGTTGTCGGAGACGGAGATGTGCCGAAAGACAGATGCAGTTATTGTCATGCGGAAGCGGGTAAATTGGAAGCCTATTCGCAGACAACCCGAATCCATGAAATTCACATTTCCGAACACAAGGTGGAGTGCAACCATTGCCATAACGCGATTCTGCATCAATCGATAGCAAGGAGCAGCAAAATCGAACCTGATTGCCAAAGCTGTCATGCAGAAAGGCATTTCGAAGAATACGAAATGTTCACCGGTCAGGGAGCGGCGGGAGTTGATCCGATGCCGGCGGCGATGTTTCACGCAGGATTGGGATGTCAAGCCTGTCATGTGTCATATCCCCCTGATTGGGAAGACCATCCTGAAAAAGCGACTCGAATGGCGGGTCCGATATCCTGCCAGCCTTGCCACGATAAAGGATATTACAATCTATACCGGCAGGCGGAACCCGTGTTGAAGCATCGCATCGACGAAGCGAGGAAACGAACCCAACGAATACAGACTCGCTATCGGACAGCTCAAGCAGACAGTGTCACGTCGGTTTGCATCTCCAATTTGGACTTTTTGGCAAGTAGCAAACCAATCCATAACTTGCGATATACCGAGAGTATTTTAAATGAAGTTAATCGCTCTCTGGATGTTTTGATTGGTCAGAAGCCTGTGTCTCGTGCCTTGCCGGACACCACCAGTGAACGCTGCATCCGCTGTCACTACGGACAGGATGAAGCGGTGGTCATGCATGGCGCGCGCGAATTTTCGCATCGAGTTCATGTTCATGGTTCAGCGCTCGGTTGCGCGACGTGTCACCAAGAAAAACCGGTTCATGGCAAGCTCAACGAAGGACCCTTTTGCATGAATTGCCATCACCGCAACGCGAGCGTTAGTTGTCAACCTTGCCACGAACATCAGCGGAATCTTATCGAAGCCTCTGGAGTATTTCACGCTTTTACACCTGATCCGATGTTTGAAGCCGGAATGACGTGCCGCGATTGCCATGCCGTAGCGGGAACACATGTTGACCGTCCTTCAGAAGCAACCTGCGGAAATTGTCATGAACCCGGATACGGAAGCCGCATGCAGGAATCTCAAAAAGACATACAAAATCAGATGGGAAATTTAGAACAAGCCTTGAAATCGTCCAAAGAAATTTCAGGATGGGCGCAAGCCCATTCGATTCTCACGGCGTTACAGCAGGACGGGACGCGCGGAGCGCATAATCCAATCGCTGCCAAGAACGCACTTGATTCGATTAGAGTTACAATCCAGAAATGACAAGCGATAACGATACTATTTGCGCCATCGCAACGCCGCCGGGGACAGGTGGAATTGCTGTTCTGAGATTGTCCGGTCCGCGCGCGAAAGAAATCGTCGCGTCGATTTGCGCCGTCAGCGGCATGGAACCGAATACATTGCGCCA
>CAZADO010000381.1:0-6554 GCA_964483885.1 uncultured Alphaproteobacteria bacterium
TTGGACACGCTTCCCCGTCAGCGTATTCAACAGATGAAATTGCGAATAGCCATCGACATTGACAATCCAAACGCGGTATTGGCCATCCCGCGACACATCCACCATCTCGACATTCCAATCCGGCGTTTCAATCCACTCGAGTTTCGCGCTGTCCACATCCATTTTCGCCACGCCGATAAAATCGCGACCCAAATTCGATGTAAAATAAAAAGTATCACTCTCCGGTATCCATCGGGGACTTGAGAAGAGAGCATCGCCATCATGCGGCGTCATCAATCTAACATCCGCTGATAATGTATCGTAGAGGAATAAATCATTATTGGAATTCGAATGAAGCTTTTCCAACGCGAGGTAGCGTCCATCAGGAGACCAGCCGGACGCCTCCCACCAGCCATCGCCTTCGTGAACCATCGTCGCTTCTCTCGTCGCAACGTCGAGGACGTACGTATCAAAAACAGATGCATCGCGCTCATTTGATGTGTAGGCGATTTTACGTCCGTCGCGCGTCCACCCTCCAAAGCGATAAATCGCATTATCATCTTTTGTCAGTTTTTCCCACGGGCCGCCGCGCGTGTCAACAAGATAGAGCTGATTACGCTCATTACCGCCGCGATCGGCTGAGACCAGCAGCAAATTCAAATCCGTTGGCGAGAATACTCCTGACGCCACTCCGTCTTCTTCGAACGTTATCTGAGTCGGCCAACCTCCGGTAATTTGCACCGTCCATAATTGAGAAACACCCGTGATATTCGTCGTAAAAAGAATATCCTGACCGTGTGCAGAGAAATCAGCGCCGCGCGCCCATTGGACATTCAAATACTGATCAAGAGAATAAGTCTCCGTTTCCCCGGCAAAAACAGGCAGAGCCCACAGAAGCATAAGGCTTAATAAACGATACGAGCGAAACATAGGTTTTTTACCTTTTCGTTTATGAAGAGAATCGTGATAGATCCTCGCTTTTCCAGACACGATTGACGGATTGCTGCAACTGCTGTCGATTTCCTGTATTGTGAAATACAATATCGGCTCGGCGCGCTTTTTCTTCCGGCGAAAGTTGTGCCTGCATCCGCATGCGGATTTCATTCGGTGAGAGGCGACCGCTGCTTGCGAAACGAGCCTGCACAAGTTTTTCAGGTGCAGTAACCACCCAGATTGAATCGAATTCGTTTTCGATTCTCCATTCGAAAATCATTGCCGCATCAAAAATAATAACATGATGCTTTCGGCAAAGTCTGCGAATATCGCGCTGAAGCAGTTCATGGATTTTAGGAAACATTAAGCTGTTGAGCCAAGGAGCTTCCCCATTCCGGGTAAAAACGATTTTCCCCAACGCTCGCCTCTTGAGCATTCCTCGCGCCGTAAAGATTTCATCACCATAGCGTTCGCGCAGCGCGTCTTTCAGTTCCGGAAAAACACGGAGGACTCGCCTTCCGAGTTCGTCTCCGGAAATCACCGCCGCGCCCTTTGCCGCCAAAAGCTCTGCGACGGTGGATTTCCCGGCACCCGGAGCGCCGGTCAAACCAATCAGAAAGCAATCGCGCGTCATCATCGCATCACAGCAAATTTGCCGCGGCGAGTTTGCTTGCTGTCCGTCACCGTGTACAAATAAATACCGGAGGCGACAGCATTGCCATCCTCGTCACTTAGGCACCACGGAAGTCCCCCCGCGGTATTCACGCCTTCAAGTTTTTTCACAAGGCGACCTTGCAGCGTAAAAATATACACGCTTGCATCCAAAGTCAAACCGGCAAACATGACGCAGTTTGTTCCATTCGCACCCACACCTTTATAGGGATTCGGATAGACATAAATTCCGTCAAGATTCGAGGCGACAGCTTCAATATAGGCGATGCCGTTCGCTGAATCCAGAGCAACACCTTCCGCGCTAGTCACACCCGTCACATAGAGAACAGTGCTACGTCCCACGGCTCCAATTGGCCAGCGCTCGTCCAAACCAAGAAAGACTGAACCAACGGATGTCGTCAATTCCGGTGTTTCAGCTGAAACAACCTGACCGACGGGAGACATTCGATAATTCGATATATCCAAAACAGAATTGGTCATAGGTTCGGAATAATAAAGCTTGAGTGAAGTTGGGCTCACAATTTCCAGCGACGCGATATAGGGTCCAATCGGTGGTTCTTCCTCGACGGTAAACTCCACCCAACCGCTGTCGTTAGGCAACAGAGCATTCTGCGCATCACGAAGACCATGAAGTTCCATTCGATACAGTCGCGGGGAAAAACCATCTTCAAATTCCACAAACGCGACGCGCTCATTTTCCGCCGTCGTAATCACTCGCGGCATGCGGCCATCATCGAGAACATAAGCATGCTGCTGGCGAATCGATACTCCCATCGACTCGGAAAAACGCACTCGAACAAAATGCGGCTCAACAAAACTTGCTTGATGCTCAACCGATGGCGCTTGATTGGCAACAACCGTTACAAACGACGAAAACGCGCTCTCCGATTCCGGGTAGTCATGGTCAATCGTTGTTACCGCATAGACATATCCGACATCTTCAGGTAAACTCGGAATGTAAGCTGTCGTGTCTGTTGTCTGGAGGAAAACACTGAGCTCTGAGCTCGTCTCTCCCTGCCACACTCGATACATATCCGCGCCTGCAACCGCGCGCCATGTGAGTGAAATCTCATGGGCTCCTAACGGTTGACCTTCCACACCCACAGGCGGTAGGGGTCGTGTTCCTATTCCACCCGCCGCTTCTGCTCGCCGCCATACATTGCCATCGTTGAAGAAAAATTCATCCAAGCCATTGTTATTCCAGTCGCAGATAAGTATCGCGTTGTTCTCGCATGGTGCAAAATATCCGGCGGGAACGTAGTGGCCGGAAAACGGCTCATAGTCGATAATATACAAATCAGGAAACGCCGCTATCAAAAACTCATCGCGTCCGTCTCCGTCAACATCCCCCGCTGCCACCGCTGCGTCATGATCCCTCGGCGATTCTGCACCAAGAACACATATCGTATCGACCGGCACAAACGAATCGTTTTGTGCTCGATGAAAAACAAAATATTCCCAGTGACGCGCGCGCACCTGACTTTCCGTTCCGCCTTCACCATCGAAACGACATCCCGCTATGAATTCAATTTCGCCATCCCCATCGGCATCTCCTGCCGCCATCCAATTTGTCGCATCTTCATAGGGAAGTCGAACATGCCATGGAGCTGTGATTTGTCCGTTCGACTGATACTCGCAAAAGATGACATCGCCGTCATAGTCCCCGTACAAGAAATCGGTCAATCCGTCACCGTCGAAATCTCCGATGAGAACATACGGCGGCCCCAGTTGGTTGTCTCCCTCAGACGGATTAGGAAAAGTATCCAGAAGAACGGCTTGAGGCCCCGGCTCCATTCGGTAAAGAGCATAACGTTCTTTTCCATCGAAATTGCGCCATGCTAAAAGTTCTGTCTGGCCGTCAAGCGTATCGATATCAAGCAGGTCATAGGCGTAGAAACCTGTCGTATCCCGCCATTGAAGCGAATCCGGAAAATGACCGGCGGCTTGTTGTTCGAAAATGTACGTAATGTTATAAGCACGCCCCAGCAGTTCAAGCAATCCATCTCTGTCATAATCACCGATGCCCTGAGGTATCATCAAACCATAGGAATTTCCCATATCACTAAAATCAGAACCTGTCCATTCGAAAATGCGCAAGTCATCGTAAGCGCCGTTGTCAAACTGATTCATAAAAACTTCAGGGCGACCGTCATTATCGAAATCCGTCGGTGTTGCGAGCAGATGTCCTTGGAGAAGACTGGTGGTTTCATTCGTCCAGTAATTCGACGCAAAGGGCGGATCGGGCACATGAAAAGTTTTTTCTTCGCTCCAGACTGTTTGTCCTGCGCGGTTCGTGCAGCGCGCTCTGTAATTCCAGACTCCGGGAAAATCAATCTGCGAAAGGAAAACAGTATGAGAAGTCGATACGTATCCAAAATCTTTGCGCACCGAATCTCCCGCCGCATTCGTCATAATGAGCGTCGCCGAGGTAACATCATCCGTTTTGATTTGAACAAGCTCTCCGAAATGAGCGGCATCGAGCATTTTCTGAACCTTCATCTCCAAGATGTTCGGCGCAGAATGATCCACAAAAAGATGAATGTGGTCAACAGACATCGTTCCATCCACCGCTTCGACTTCGAGTCGCACGACAATCACGACATCATCATCGGGAACATCTACTTCACCAAGCACACCTTCGATGATTCGTTCATTACTCTCTGAAATTGTTTCCCATTCGATAGGATTTTCACCCACTCCCCATAGCAGTTTCCAGCTATTCAATGCAGGCCCGGCCGCAGTTCCAATCACTTGGAAAGGCGCGGAGAAACCATCATCGGATTGAGGAGACATTATTCGCGCGATAACGCCGGACGTGAAGCCCGCATTTTCCAGAGCGCGGCGTGCATTGATGCGCCCGTGCGTCGTCGAACTGTCCCAACCTGCGGGATACAAATCATCCGCGGTTTGACGAAGCAGATTCAACACCTGTTCCGGAGTCAACAGCGGATTGGCGCTTAAAAGAAGTCCCACCAGTCCCGCAACCATCGGCGCGGTGTAGCTTGTGCCTTGATTCAGTCCGTTCCACGTGCCGACGGTTCCGCCGAGTTCCGTCGAAATAATGTCTGTCCCCGGAGCGAATACATCCACCCAAGGGCCATAATTGGAAAACGACGCTCGCTGATCATTTTGATTGCTTGCGCCGACGCAAATAACTTCGCTGTATCCTGAAGGATAGTGAATCGTACTCGTGTGACTATTTCCAGCAGATGCGACGAGCACTACTCCCGCATCATGGACGAGGCGCACGGTTTCGCTCAGTAACGGCGACGCAGCCACATCGCCGAAACTCATGTTCACCACACCTGCACCGTTGTTCATCGCATAGAGAAGTGCAGCCGCGACGTCATCCTCTTCCAACCATCCTTGCGCGTTTCCCGCACGAAGACACATGATGCGACAGCGAAAACCGATAGAAGCTATGCCGATTTCATTATCTGTTACCGCACTCGCAACACCCGCAACGAACGTTCCGTGTCCCATTTCATCCATGGGGTCAGCATCCCGTACGAGATCGTCTCCTCCAGCCGGAAAAGATGGCGCATCCACGAAATCCCATCCAATCGTATCATCGACAAAACCGTTATCGTCATCGTCAATACCATTTCCGGAAATCTCTGCCGAATTGCGCCAGAGATTCGACATCAAATCCGGGTGAGTATAATCAATACCGGTGTCGATGATGCCGATAATCACGGAAGCGTCGCCCTGCGTGATATCCCAAGCCGCTTGCGCTTCGATAACCGGAAGATACCATTGCGATGCGAAGGCGCTGTCATTTGGCGTGTAGTTCGTGCGAAAAATATGATTGAAACTTACCCACTCGATTCCCGCTTGTCCTTCGAGCCGCTGCATCTCCGCTTCAATATCAACATCGTCCGGAAAACGCAGAAGCAGCGTGCGATTCAGTTCCGGAATCGTTTCCCGGAATTCCGGAAAAGCAAGTGTTGCCTCCACCCTGTCAAACTGCAACAAGGAATCAATGCGGTTCACACCTGCAATCGATACCTGAGCTTGCATCATACTTCGGGGAGCCATCGAGAGCTTCACCAGCAATTCTCCCGGTACGTAGGTCTGAGCGTGAAGGCATTGTGCGGCGAATAATGCGGCGAGTATGAGTGAGATGAGGTGTTTCAAATGCCGTTCCATTTTTTGATTATTCCGGTCGGGTTACGCGCGATACTAATCGTTTAACTTTTAACGGGAATTAGCGCTGAACCCGACTCGGCGGAAAAATGTTCCGGGCACGCGAGACGCATGCCGCGGCGGGATCACATTCCGGTCAGGTCAGGCGACCTGACTCGGCGAAGTGCCTAATGAATAAACATCATATTCTGCAACGAAGTTCCATAAAAGTTCTCGAATCCGTGCTTTACGGTTTCGCGCGGGCGAACGCGACAGCGCCTACCCATGTCACTCCCGCTTTTTTAAGCGTCCGCGCGCATTCTTCCATCGTCGCTCCTGTGGTGGTAACATCATCAAGCAGAATTACGCGCTCAGGAATCTCACGCCCTTTGGAAATTCGAAATGCATCTCGCACATTTTCCCGGCGCTGCGGAGGCGTCAGATGAACCTGTGAACGTGTATGCCGAATACGCCGCAAGAGTTTCAGTTCCAACGAAAAACCTAATTCTTTTTGCAGGGCTCCCGCTAACAGCGCGCTTTGACTGAAGCCGCGCTGCCATCCTCTCGCCCAGTATTGCGGCACCGGAACCCACGTCGTTTCCTGCTCGCGTAAGTCTTTCGGAATCGTCAGACTCCATCGCTGCGCCATTCGGCCAGCGAGAATACGATGACCGTCATATTTCAGCGCGTGTACAAGAGCTCGAACAGGGTCATTCGGATGGTGATGCATCAGGAAGGCGGCATGAGGACGGTCCACCTGCCGGAAAGGCGGCAAATCAACCGCATGGGCAATCTCGCATGCGTCCAAACAGTGACCGCAGAAAAGAATATCGTCCCTTTCGAGA
>CAZADO010000382.1:0-2936 GCA_964483885.1 uncultured Alphaproteobacteria bacterium
CAAGCGGATTTGATGATTGTGTCGGGGACGGTCACGTTGAAAATGGCGTCTCGGCTGAAGCGCATTTATCATCAGATGGCCGACCCGAAATGGGTGATTGCGATGGGCTCGTGCGCGATTTGCGGAGGCCCTTATTGGCAGCGAGGCTATAGCGTGGTCAAGGGCGTGGATCAAATTGTTCCGGTGGATGTTTATGTGCCGGGGTGTCCGCCGAGGCCGGAAGCTCTTATCGCAGGCCTTCTGGAATTGCGCGAAAAAGTTATCATGAAAGAAAAGGTGCTTGCGAGACCAGCCAAGCAAGCGTAATTTTCCATCATTTTGCATCGCGTATTACTAATTCTTATCTTCGTGGGAAGTGCTCTGGCTCAACAAGGCGGTGCACTTCCGGAGACGTTGATAACGCCGCAGGAAAGCAGCGTTCAATTCGATACGCTATGGGCGGTACCCTGCGGTCCGGTAGTCGGGACGATGGTTCCCGGAGCGCGCGTTCAAATTCTGGACACCGTCGCGAGCTGGGCGAAAATCACTGTCGAAGGCTGGGTGCCTGTGTCGACAGCTTTGAAGTATGTTCCGCCGGATGCAGCCGTTGAAAATGTAAGGGCTGCTGAAGAGGAATCCGCGGAATTTCACCAGTGCGAAGCGATTACCCTGAAGGGAACACGCTGTACGCGCCGAGCCAAAAAAGGCTCGCGTTATTGCTGGCAGCACCAGAATTATGATAAGCGGACAAAGTAAGGGAGGTATCGGAAGCGTTGCGGTAATTGCAATTCTTCTATTCATGACCGCTTTATTGCCGGCTCAGAACATCGAACCGGCGACAGATTATGAATGGGAGCTGCAGACGCCGGGACGCACGATGTTCCGCAATCGCACGTTCGTCGGAAGCTTGCCGATTTCGCAGCAGAGTCACCGCAAATTTCCCTTTGGCAAATCAAAACCGACAACGCTTGAAGCGGTGGAACTTTACACCGATATGGCGTTTGAACCCCGCGACACGACCCGCTATTTTGGAGCGAATCTTGTTTTGAAGGGGCAAGATGGGCTTTTATCTTTCACGATCCTTGATATAGATGAGCTCGCGCCGTTTGAAACCGCGCTTCGCTACCTTGCAAAGACCGCCGAAGGCATGCAAACATCCGAGCGAACCGATACGCAAATCTTTTTCCGCGGCAAAAGCGCGTGGAAAATCCTCTTTCGGCAGCAAGGCACAGCGCAACTTGTCATGCTTCATTTTCCCGAAACCTCGCAATATGAGGCGCAACAGCAGGAGTTGGACTTAGTGCAGGTGTCCACACTTGCGGACTTAGTGAATTTAACCATATTTCAGTTAGAACGTCAGGGGGCGATGCTGCCTGAAGCATCACAACGATAAAAGCTAAACATGAAAGAAAGCATGAATCCTAAAAGACGTGCCGGGGCTTTCACAGCGATTGGCTGCGCATTTGTCGTGCTTGCAATCGTTAATGAAGGAATGTTAAAGTGGCCTCTTTTCGCTATCGCCTTCGCATTTCTCATCAGCGCTTTGGTTATAAAAATCAGAGGGCGACAATCTAAAACGTAATAAGACACTATGACGACACAAGACGTTTTGCAAGCTTTGCAAAAAAACTTCCCCGATGCAAATTTCGAACTCCATGAGATTCAGCCGGAGTCGGCGATACGAATTCCGGGGGAACGCATCGCGGATATCGCGGCATATCTCAAAGAGACTCCCGAGCTCAGTTTCGATGCTCTGATGTGTCTTTCGGCGGTGGACAGGCAGGGGAGTTTCGAGGTGGTGTATCATATTCATTCGATGAAACACAACCATCGTACGGTATTGAAAGTTTCACTTCCGGGAGAAAATCCACAAGTGCCAACAGTGTCTCACATTTGGCGTACTGCCGAATGGCATGAGCGCGAAGCGTATGACCTTGTGGGAGTTGAATTCCTGAATCATCCGGATCCAAGACGTATTTTGCTGCCGGATGACTGGGTGGGACATCCTCTAAAAAAAGATTATCAGGCTCCGGAAGAATACAACGGATTGAAAGTCGCGTACGACAACTTGAAAGACTCCCCGTCTCTGGATTGGGAATAATCGTTCTTTATTACTGTTTCACGAAAGAGCAGAGTGAATTTGTGCCGGGCATGCGGGGACGCATGCCGCGGCGGATGTTAAAATGAAAAAAGAAAATTTAACATTGCGGGATGTGGATATTCCGCTGGGACCTGACCGGACAAAGCTTCTGAATTCCCGAGCGGTGGAGGTGGACATTATTGAAGGGGATCATATGATCCTCAATATGGGCCCACAGCATCCTTCGACTCACGGCGTGCTGCGATTCGAACTGCTGACCGATGGCGAAGTCGCTGTCAAAATTACGCCTCACATCGGATACCTGCACCGCTGTTTCGAAAAAATCGCTGAGTCTGTTCCCTACAATCAGGTCATTCCTTATACCGATAGGCTCGACTATCTCGCCTCGATGAACAACAACCTCGGTTTTGCGCTGGCGGTGGAAAAGATTATGGGCATCGAGGTGAATGAGCGCGTGCAGACGATTCGCATCATCATGGCCGAACTTAATCGCATCGCGTCTCACCTTGTAGCGTTCGGCACCTATGCGCTGGATACCGGAGCATTCACACCGTTCCTGTATGCGTTTCGTGAGCGCGAACGGATTATTGACTTATTTGAAGAGGTCTGCGGAGCTCGCCTGCTCTACAATTATATATGGATAGGCGGGTTATCTCATGATTTGCCGCCCGGTTGGGTCGAGAAATGCCGCGATTTCTGCGATTACTTCCTGCCCAATATCGACGAATACAACAATCTGTTCAGTTTCAACCAGATTTTTATCGACCGCTCGGCGGATATCGGAGTGATGACAGCGAAGCAGGCGATTGCTTACGGCGCGACAGGGCCGAACCTGCGCGGAGCCGGACTTGCTTGG
>CAZADO010000383.1:0-9301 GCA_964483885.1 uncultured Alphaproteobacteria bacterium
GCGCAACAGCAATGTCATCTATGCGGAATACCAATACGGCGGACTTGGAAAATCCACGAACGGCGGTTATGGTTGGAGCTCAATCGATGATGATTTCTACGGTGACCGCACGAACTGGATGACGCCTTACACAATGGATCCTCAAAATCCCGATATTCTCTATCTTGGCACGTATCGCATTTGGAAAACGACGAACGGCGGTTCGAACTGGACTGTGATTTCCAGTGACCTTACCGATGGCCCCGGACCGGGAAACCTGACTTATGGAACCATGACCACTGTTGACGTTAGTCCTGTCAATCAGCAGGTCATCTACGCAGGGACAGACGACGCGCATGTATGGGTCACGACAAACGGCGGCAGCAATTGGACGGATATTTCCGCCGGATTACCACAGCGATGGGTAACACGTGTAACTCCTCACCCTGATTCGGTATCTGTTGTTTATGTCTCTCTTTCCGGTTACAAAGAAATCGACTACATTCCGCATCTCCTTCGCAGCAGCAACTACGGTGCAAACTGGACAGACATCAGCGCCAATCTTCCGGAAGCTCCGATTAATGACATCATCGTCGATCCGGATTATCCCACTTATCTGTATGTTGGAACCGATTTCGGAGTTTTCTATTCATGGAATGATGGACAAGATTGGGCGGCTTTAGGAAACAACCTGCCGACAAGTTCGGTTTTCGATATACATTTGACGACAACGCGAGAACTCGTCGCGGGAACACACGGCCGTTCCATGTGGAAATTTGCTCTGGGCTCAGCGCCAAGCGGCGCACCGGAGCAATTGGTCATTACAATTGAAAACGGCAACGCGGTGTTGCACTGGACGCCTGCCGGAGGTGAAACAATTTTCACGATTTACGGCTCAGAAGATATTGGGGCACAGGGTGATTCACTAACAACAGTAAGCGGTACAACATGGACAGACACCAACCTGAGCACCCGACCCACCCGCTATTTTTACCAAGTCCGTGCACGGTAGAGTGCCACTGGAAATATTCACAAAACCCGCCGCGAATGGGTGCCCTCACCCTTCGCGAATAAATCGCCGCAGCACGCGTCCGTTCATGCTATAACAAAATCCCTTCACACTTGCCTTTCACCATTTTACATACTATATTATATAAAGTCGCTAAACGTGCATAAACTTCAGGAGAACGGTATCATGCGGAAAACAGCTATCATTTTTTTACTTGCTGCCCTCATGTTGATTTGGGGTTGCGGTAAGCGCGCTGAAATAGAAAAGCCTGCCGGCGTAAAAGCAGGTGCATCACTGCTTCAAAAAGGCAAATACGTTCCCGATATTGCCACCTTCCTGCAAATCGGCGCTTGCAGTCCCGCGGCGTACACATGGGAAGGAGACGCTGTCTATTTCACCTCGAGTATGTCCGGAGCTCCACAGGTTTACAGAATCTTGGACGGCGGCTGGCCATACCAACTCACGACATTCGAAGACGGGATTGACTTTTTCACCTTGTCATGGGACGGTACTAAAGCCATTGTCGGCGCATCAGTCGGCGGCTCGGAACAATCGCAGCTTTATCTGATGGATACGGAAACCGGACGCCTGCTGCAGCTCACACATGCTGAGGACGTTCAATTCGGTTCAGTGACATGGGCTCGCGATGACAACCGAATCTTCTACCGTTCCAACGAAGAAAACGGCCGCGACTTTCTCATCTATGAAATGAACATCGTATCCGGAGATACTCGCCTTGTCTTCCCGGAAGATAAAAAAATCACTGGCTACAACGCTATCGCCGACATTTCTGAAGACAATCAAAAACTAATCCTTTACAATTTCACCAGCAATGTAACCAATGATCTTTACTTGCTGAATTTGGAGAATTTGAAATATCAGAAACTCAACAAGGATGAAGGTGACATTGCTTACTACAGTCCCACACTCATGCCAGATAATGAAACCATCTACCTGACCTGCAATGATAACGACGATGGAATACAGCGTCTGGCGACAATAACCGTCAGCTCGCCGAAAGTGAATTTCGTAGATGATGGCTGGCTGGATACTCGCTGGGAATGTGAAGGCATCGGTTTCTCCCGCGATTATAAAAACATGGGCGCGATTATCAACGAAGACGGCTATGCTCGTCTCAAGATGCGCGAAGTGAAAACGAAACGCGAGATTCCCAATCCGCCACTCGACGGTATCCTCGGCTTTGGAGGCAGCGACAAACACGGGAATGTCCTGCTCTCGTTTTACAGCCCCACGCGCGCGCCGGATGTGTGGAAATGGAATCCGGCCACACGCGAACTCAAACAATTGACCTTCTCGATTTACGCCGGTATCGACCGCGAAATGTTCCGCGACCCCAAATTGATACGCTACAAAACATTCGATGACTTGGAAATTCCGGCGTTCCTTTATCTGCCGCCCGACTACAAAGAAGGAGAACCGATTCCATTTATCATTGATGCTCACGGCGGACCTGAAAGCCAGTTCCGTCCTTATTTCATTCGCAATTTCCAATACTTGATGCTCAACGGCTACGGCGTCTTGGCTCCGAATCCACGCGGTTCCTCCGGCTATGGCATCGACTACATGAACCTCGACAATTACAAGAATCGCAAGAATTCGTTGAAAGACTACAAAGCCGGTGTGGACTGGCTGATTGAAAACGGCTACACGAAGAAAGGGATGATTGGTATTCGTGGAGGTAGTTACGGCGGTTATGTCGTGCTCGGTATGGTCACTGAATATCCCGACTTGTTCAACGCGGCGGTGGATGTTGTCGGTATCGCGAATTTCAAAACCTTCCTCGAAAATACCGCAGATTATCGCCGGCACCTGCGCGAAACCGAATACGGACCGCTGTCGGATCCGGAGTTCTTGAAGAATGTCTCGCCGATTTACAAATCACACTTGATTAAGACCCCGTTGTTGGTCGTGCATGGCGAAAACGACCCGCGCGTACCCGTCGGTGAAGCGCGTCAGATTCTTAAGGCCGTGATTTCCAGCGGTGGTATCGCCGATTCACTCATCTTCCCCGACGAAGGTCACGGTGCTTCCAAACGCGTCAACGTCATCGCCGAATATCGCAAGCAAGTCGAATTCTTCAACAAGCACCTGAAAAAATAATTCAATCAAAACCATCTACCAATAAAAAGGCCGCGAAACATTGCGGCCTTTTTTATCTCCCCCTGCCTGCGGGGGGAATTAAAGGGGGGTTCTGCTTAATCCACCAACTTCGATTCGGGCACGTCAGCGGGTTTTACCTCAAGGCGAAACTGTTCTGGGCGGGACTTCACAACTTTTTCGAGCCAGTCATCCGGATAACCGACTTCCTGCGCTCTGCCGCTGTCATCCCGGACGTAGCCGTCATTGTATTTCGCAATCAGATATTCACCCAATTCCCGCCATTTCGACACAATAAGTTCACCACGCTCAACTGAGTAGTCCGTCAAATAACGCGTCATCATTTCCGGATTCGTTTTGGCAAGCTCAACGGCGGTCTTCTCTATCGCTGGTTGAAGCGCAAACGATGTTTCTTCCAAGTCTCGCTGCACCTTCTGAATATCCGGCAACATATACGAATATTTCAAATTAGCATAATTAGCAGCGAAGTTGAACACCCAGAACGCCGATTCCCACGAGAACTTGCCGATGCTGCCCGTCACGAATGATTTCGGTATGTCATTGATGCCGCAATACAACGGCACATAGCATGTGGTGTACGTATCATCAACACCATACCACAACACACCACCGACAGCATCCGGCAGCCATGAGCGCGACTGCGAAACAAACGAAAATCCGGTTTGCTGAGTCGATACCGGACGTTCCCACGCATATTCGATACTATCCACCGTCCACGTTATCGGTCGCCAGCGATTCGGAGTTCCGTAAGGCCCTGCGTCGATTCCTTTCGTCATATCATAGTCGGTGCCTTCGTAGTGATCGCGCATTAAAGCGAACACGTCGCCAACTGATAATTTTTTATCCGGTTTGATCCACAACGGATACGGCTCGGCTCCTTCGACAGCGCGATGATAATCCGGTGACAAATTTTTCGATGGCGTCGCTCGTCGAAACATACTCCACACGCGAGCAGACGCATAACGCTGATTCTTGGGCGTCGGCGGACAATAAACATCGCAAAACCGGAACGGCTCGCCCGAACCCGGATCATAGTATCCCTTTTCAATCGCGAAGGAAATAACATTATCGGAATACAGACAATTCTTTGAATCATTTAGCGGGAATTCTCCGATACGCGCTTTGTTCGCATGGCCGCAAATCATCCCATCGGGAATGCGCTGTGCCACCCAGACCGCTCCCTGCCCACCGGGACCCGGACCTATCATCTCCATAATCCATGCTTCTTTCGTATCCCCAATCGAAAACGTTTCGCCTGTTGAACGATAACCGTATTCAGCGACTAAGTCCGTCATTACCTTAATCGCTTCGCGGGCTGTTCGTGCTCGCTTCAGCGCCAATACCATCAAATCCCAGTAATGTAATATCCCCCCAGGATTCTGCAATTCCTCGCGGCCATCAAACGTCGTTTCACCGATGACAAGCTGATGTTCGTTCATCAGTCGCACCACCGCATATGTATGCGGAACCTGGACAATCCTGCCTTTATAATTCCCATACCAATCGGTAATGTCCAGCGAATCTCCCGGCTCAAAATCCGCGGCAGGTGTGTAGGTCAAGCGAGGATGAAACACGCCATCGCATGTATAGGTGATGATAACCGAACCATCCTCCGATGCTCCCTTGGTGACGATGAGATTCGTACATGCATCCGCTTGCGCGGCGAAAATCAGGAAGCTGGAGAATACGGATAAAAATAAACGGCATTTCATATCTTATCCCTCAAATGATTTCCAATTTGCCTATAACTTAATGGAATAAATGCAGATTTTCAAACGTCATAGCTATGATGGAACTTCACCCACCATGGGAGTCGTATCGTCGCCGCGGCATGCGTCCCCGCGTGCCCGGCATAATAACAAGAATCTAAAAATAGAGAGGCATATTAATTGCTCGGCCTAAAGAGTCATCACCATCTTCTATTCTCTTGAAAATTAAGATATTTGAAATTTAAACATGTGGAACATTGGTACGAACTTTATCGTTGAAAATATTAGCACGCTACATTGTATCATTTAACGTTTCTAAGAAGTTACTCTATGAAAATCGCACATAATAAAAATTTAGGGCATTTATGCTCGCGCGTCGGGCAGGCGTTCCGCACCGAAATGGAAAAGCGAACCCAAGAAATGGGGCTGCATTTCGCAGAAGTTCTTGTATTCCTGTATCTTGATAACTGCGGCCCAAGTTCGCTCGCGGAGATGTCGCGCGATATGCATTTCGCGCACCCATCCGTCCTTCGGCAAATTGATGGACTCGAAAAGGCGGGCTACGTCGCCAGAAAACCTCATCCGAAAGACCGCCGCGTAAAAGTGATTCATCTGACCGCGAAAGGCAAAGGACAAGTCAAAACCGTGATGGAAATTGCGAAGAGCATTCATAAAAGAGCCACAACAGGATTCAGCCCGAAAAAAACCGAACAATTGAGAATTGATTTGATGCAGTTAATTCGAAATCTTGATGGAAAGCAACTATGACGCTTAGACGACTCTGTTTTCTGATACTTGTTTCAGGAGTATTCGCGCTGACTTCGTCAGGCTGCGGTTATTTTCAGCGTCACAACGCGCCGAAAGTGGAGCCGATGCCGGAAAAATTTCTCAACGCCCGGCAATCCGGTGTGTTCGACGATACTCCGTGGTGGTTCGCCTTTAACGACAGCACGTTGAACCATCTGATGACGGAAGCGTTTGCATCGAATCTGACGATTGAACAGGCGGCAGCGAGATTGGATCAGTATCGAGCTCTCAGCGATGTGGCGCGCGCGACCTACTTCCCGAGTGTTTCGGCGCAGGGAAATATTCAGGAAGGCGAGAGAGCGATGAGTGGTCTGCCGTCCGGATTCAAACCCACCCTACCAAGATACGACGCCAGCGCCAACGCCTCTTACGAAGTGGATTTATGGGGCAAACTTTCCGCGCGGAGAGGGGCGGCGTATGCGGATTTTCTCGCGTCAGAAAACGATTTATTAGCCACCGTACTTTCCATGTCGTCTCAGCTTGCCAACAGCTATTTTCAAGCGATTGAATTCCGCGCACAACTCGAACTGCTCGAGCAAACCATTCAATCCTACGAATCCTACTTGGAGCTTGTTCGCAAACGTTATTCGCTCGGTGTAGCGCCGTCTCTGGATGTCTATCAAGCGCAAATCGCACTGGCACAAGCACGCGGACAAAAAATTCTCTATGAAGCGAACGTCGCTTCAGCAGAGCATGGACTTTCCGTGCTGCTCGGTCGCTATCCGGAAACAAACAAAATTGAATTGTCTCAAATATTGCCGGACTCACTTGCCGAAATTCAGCCCGGACTTCCATCGGAACTTCTTGAGCGGAGACCGGACATACGCGCCAGCTTTCAAAGACTGCGTGCGGCAGACCGGCGATGGGCGGAAGCGGTTGCGAACCGGTTCCCAAGTATCACACTCACCAGCTCGGCGGGAGCCAACAGTAATGACCTCGCGGATATCGTGAATCCGGAACACATCGCATGGAACATTATCGGAGGAATCACACTTCCGATTTTCGAGGGAGGAAAACGTAAAGCTGAAGCAGACCGGAATGCAGCGGTATTCCGCGAACGCGCCGCAGCCTACAAAGACGTACTGCTGAATGCCTTCCGCGAAGTGGAAGATGCGCTTGTGCGAGGGGTAACACAGAAGCAATATGTCCATGAGTTGCAGGCGCAGGAACTCGCCGCAGGGAATTCGCTGCGCTTGGCGACAGACCGCTATATGCAGGGCGTCTCGGATTATCTGCCGGTACTGCAGGCACAAACCAATTACTACACGGCTCGGCGGAGTCTGATTACCGCGCGGCGCGAACTTGCTTCGACGCGCGTGAATTTGGTCACCGCATTAGGAGGGGGCTGGTCTGAAGATATTGTTGAAAAGTATGTAACCGTTCGTCACACTCGGAGCACAGAAAGCGATGATTGATAAAATAAAATCACGTAAAAGGTATCTTGTTCCTGTGGGAGTTATCCTATTAGGATTGCTCATCATGGTTGCTTTAGCAGCCAGTCGGCGTAAACCCCCAAAAAATTACCCCGTCTTTCCGGGAGTGCTGGTGCAGGTTACCGAAGCGACGGTTGAAACACGGCAAATTACAATCCGTGCAAACGGAACCGTAAAACCTTTCCGTGAAATCACGCTTAGCCCACAGGTCTCCGGGCGTGTGGAATGGGTGTCTCCGAATTTCGCGGCGGGAGGACATTTCAAGAAAGGCGACGTTTTGCTGCGCATCGAACAAACCGACTACCTGCTTGCCGTGGATCAAGCGCGTGCTGCCGTTGCCGGAGCCGAGTATGCGTTAGCGGTTGCCAAAGCCAACGCCAACATCGCTCAGAATGAATGGCAGACGATGCAGGCGGCGCAGCAACAGCTTTCCGGCATTGCGACAGACACGAATGAAACTCCCGATGCGCTGGTATTGCACGAACCGCAATTGCGCCACGCAGAAGCTGATCTTGCGTCCGCACAGGCGACACTGCAAATGGCTGAACTGCAGCTTGCACGCACCGTCATCGCCGCGCCTTTCAATTGCAGAATCAAAAATGAATCCGCGGATCCCGGACAGCACATCAGCACCGGCGCGCCCATCGCGACGCTCTATTCCACGGATAAGGTAGAAATCGAAATTGGCTTGCCGATGTCCGAACTGCTATGGTTAGAAATTCCCGACGCACGAGCGACTGTAAAATTGAACCTGAATAGCCATGTTTTCGCTTGGGACGGTGTCGTCGTCCGAAGTCTCGGTGTGATGAATGAAAGTGAACGACTGGCGAGGCTGATTGTGCAAGTCGAAAATCCTTTTGTACGACAATCGAAACACAGCCCCGAATTGAACATCGGAACCTTTGTTGAAGTGGAAATAGAAGGACGACAACTCGAAGGAATCATCCCGCTGCCTCGCCGCGCCTTGCGGGAGGATTCGAATATATGGATTGCACGTGAAGACAGTACGCTGGACATCCGCCCTGTCATTGTTGAGCGCATGACTCCAACCGAACTGCTTATCTCATCCGGATTGACATCAGGAGAAATGGTCATCTTGTCCTCGATTTCCGGTGCAGCGCCGGGCTTGAAACTTCGTCTGGTCAGCGCAGGAGCGACGCCATGAAAGGACCCGTTCAGTGGATGGCCGCTAATCACGTCGCGTCGAATATCCTAATGATGGTTTTCATCGTCGGAGGATTGATTGTCGGGCGCTCTATTCAGCAGGAAGTCTTTCCGGAAATGGAGCTGGACACCATCACCGTCTCCGTCGCCTACCCCGGTGCCAGTCCGATTGATGTAGAAAACGGAATTATTCAGCCGATTGAACGTGCTGTCAGCGGCATTGACAACATCAAACGTGTCACCGCCTCCGCCAGTGAAGGTTCCGGCACCGTCGTCCTCGAAATCATAGAAGGAAGTAATACGGATGTCGTGCTGAGTGATGTCAAATCGGAAGTTGACCGCATTCTTACCTTCCCCGAAGAAGCCGAAGAACCCGTCGTTGCAAAAGTGACCAACCGGCGGCAAGTCATCGAACTGGTCGTCTATGGAGATGTCTCCGAACGCGCGCTCTTCGAGGAAACCGAGCGAATTCAAGATGACTTACTCGCTAAACCGAATGTCACTCAAGTCGATATCGCGGCTGTAAGGCCGCAGGAAATTTCGATTGAAATCAACGAGGAGAATCTCCAACGATACAACCTCACACTGAATAAGGTCGCATCGATTGTGCGCATGGCTTCATTGGACCTTCCCGGAGGTTCGGTGAAGACTCGTGGAGGGGAAGTTCTGATTCGAACGAATGAAAAACGATACACAGGCATGGAATTCGATTCAATTGCCGTTATTGTTTCTCCGAATGGCGAGCGCGTTCTGTTGGGAGATATTGCGACCATCAAAGATGGCTTCGCCGAATGGGATATGGAAGCGCGCTTCGACGATAAACGCGCTGCGATTATTCAGGTGTACCGTGTCGGAGACCAAACTCCGAAAGACATCTCGAAAACCGTCAACCAATACATCAAAGAACGAAATGCTCAACTGCCGCCGAGCTTAAGGATAGCCGTGTGGAGAGATTCGTCATTGATTCTCGCCGACCGCGTCAATCTTCTGCTGCGCAACGGCTTATGGGGCTACTTGCTGGTCATGATTATCTTGGCGCTCTTTCTGGAAATCCGTCTTGC
>CAZADO010000384.1:0-3545 GCA_964483885.1 uncultured Alphaproteobacteria bacterium
GATATTGCGAACCTGTCGAACGGGCGGCGCATGCCCTTTATGGTCGTTGTCACGTGCACCACCAATGATTATGATACGGATGATGGGACCTATTCTATTTGCGAACATCTTGTGAAGGCGGGTACGGCAACCGTGCCGAAGGGAGCTATAGGCGCTGTTGGAATGTCATCAATCGAGACACGAACGCGCTATAACAACTGCATCACGGCGGGCGTTCTTCAAGGATTATTGCGTGAAGATATTCATACGATGGGCGGTTCCCTCAGCCGTTCCAAGCTCGAACTCCAAATAAACTATCCGGTGGATTCAGCCGAGGCAGGATTTTTCTGCCATATCGCGTCGCTGCTTGGAGACCCGGCGGTGGATATTTACACGAATACTCCGGAGCAGCTTTACGTGGACAATCCGGTTTCGATTCCCGTTGGCACGAACCATTTTACGTTGGAAGTGACTAATGAGGATGTGCAGCCGGTGGAAGGCGCGTATGTGAATCTGCTGAAAGGTTCGGAAGTATTCATGGGAGACTGGACGGATGCGAGCGGTCAGGTCATATTCAATTTTACCGCGACGACCGAAGACAGTCTATTCGTAACCGCGACGAAGCATAACTATCGTCCGGCGATGAATTATGCACTGGTATCGATGTCAGGTTACGTCGCGCCGGAATCGCTGACGTTTACGATAGATGATGACAACAGCGGCGAAAGTCAAGGGAATAACGACGGTGTTGCGAATCCGGGAGAGACAATCGAAATAGCCGTCCCCTTGAAAAACTGGGGTGGCTCAACCGTGACAGGAGTGAACGCGGATATAAGCTTGGTTGATCCGTTTTTGGTATCCCTCGATGACAATACCGAGTCTTATGGAACCATCCTGTCAGGAGGGACGGCATCGCCGGGGGATGATTATGATTTTACGATAGCGGATTATGTGCCGGATGGGTATGTATTCCAGTTTGATTTAACCGTGACCGATGATGTTCCGACTTTTTGGGAAAGCGCTGTTCCGATTACAGTATCGAACGGAAATTTCGAGTATTATGGCCACACGTTCAGTGACGGAGGAGATGGGATACTGGACCCGGGCGAGAGTGCTTCGGTTAATTTGCGTCTGGACAATATAGGCACGCGTACGATTCAAGCCGGAACGGTGGGGTATTTGCGCAGCGGCAGGGCAACTGTCGTGATAACGGACAGCGTGGGAACCTTTATTTCTGCAGCGCCGGGAGGTCAGAGCAATAACTTGAGTGATAAGTTTGGGATTCTCGCGACGATGAATACTTTTCCGGGAGAGCGAGTGCCGATGTTGTGCATCTTCCCTTTGGTGAATGGATTTGCGGATACCGTGTTCTTCGATATGTACATTCATCCAAGTAGCCTGCCGCAAGCTCCAACACCAGCGGACGATTATGGATACTGGGCGTTCGAAAGCACGGATACAGGATATAACAAACATCCGACGTATGCATGGGTGGAATTAGATCCGCGCTATGGCGGTTCCGGTGCGACGCAGCTCAATATTTACGACTATTATGTTGAGGACGACGCGACGAAAGTGGTGAATTTGCCGTTTACGTTCCGATATTATGGAGAAGAGTTTACGCAAATCAGTGTGTGTTCGAATGGCTGGCTTGCGATGGGAGCGGAGCAGGCGGTTCATACGGCTTTTCGGAACTGGCGCATTCCGGCGGCGCTGGGTCCTGAAGCGATGATTGCACCCTTCTGGGACGATTTGTATCAAATCAGTTACAATGGTTCCTACGGTCGCATCTATTATTACCACGATGCAGCAAATCACCGTTTTATTGTAGAGTGGAGTCGTGTGAAAAAGTACAACGGATCATCCGATCCGGCAGAGACGTTCGAGTGTATTCTTTATGAACCGGGTTATCCGGTAACGCCGACAGGTGATGGAGAAATTCTTTTCCAGTACGAAACGATAGTCAACACCCTGGATGTAAGCGGTTATCTTGGCGCAACATCCAACGACTACGCGACGGTTGGGATTGAAAATTTGGATGAGTCGGATGGATTGTTGATAACTTATTTCAATCGACCCGGTCAGAACGCGTCACATTTCATGAGTGGGAATGCGATTCTTTTCACGACACAGCAGTACGAGTTTGGCGAGCCCAAAGCGCCGACGAATTTGACAGCGATTCGCGCCGGAAATGACATCGAACTTCGATGGAGTGAAGTGGATAAGGATATCTACGACAATCCGATTACCGTGACCGGTTATAATATCTACCGAGATACGTCGCCTGATTTCATACCGGACGGAGGCAACTATTTAAGTACGGCACCGAGCGCGAGCTACACGGATGCCGGAGCGGCAGCAGATGATAAGTATTTCTATGTGGTGCAGGCAACGGTGGGGACGCTGGTTTCGTCTGACCATGCGACAATGGAAAGGTAATCCACTGTTATAAAGAACAGAGAAAATCCCGACTTCTTGGATAGGAGTCGGGATTTTTTGTATAAACGGACAAGGCAGGCCTTGTCCCTACGATTCGCAGAGGCTTGGCGATAGCGTGCTCGGTCAAGCAACCAGCGCCGCGAGTGGGTGCCCCCACCCCTCGCGTGGTGACTTCGTCTAAGCATCAGACAATAAAAAAGCCGCCTGAATAAAGGCGGCTCAAAATATCAAAACAACAAAGAAATACTAACGGACTTCTTTGTGAATCGTATGCCGTTTCAGATAGGGATTGTATTTCTTGATTTCCAGACGTTCCGGATGAGTCCGCCGATTTTTTGTGGTCGCATAACGTGAAGGCGGCACACCTAATTTGCGCGCTTCCGTGCATTCGATGGTAATTTTAATGCGTCCTTCTTTTGCTTTCTTCGCCATCGGTCAAACTCCTTAAGGTTTCGGCCGCAGGTTAGCGGGCAAACCGTTTTTATCGATAGTCTTTATCGCGCGAGTGCTGAGGCGCAAACGAACCCATTGGCCGCTGACCGGGTCAAAGATTCGTTTGGTTTGAAGATTCGGCAACTGCCATTTCCGTGATCGATTGTTGGCGTGGGAAACGTTATTTGCTTTATGATGACGTGTTCCCAGCATGGCGCATCGCTTGGCCATTTTCACACTCCTTGTCAGTACGTGTCCGCGTCGGTTGTATAGGGCAGCAATGCCAGATGGCGGGCGCGCTTGATAGCCTGCGTCACCTGACGTTGTTGTGAAGTATTGAGTCGAGTAATGCGCCTCGGGAGTATTTTGCCCTGAGGGCTGATGAACCGCTGCAACAGCTTCAAATCTTTATAGTCCACACTGTCAATGCTGTGCTCATCCAGATAAGATGGCTTGCGTTGGTAGCTTGTTGTTCGAAGGCGCATGGGCTTTGAATTTCCTTATACTTGGGCGTTCGCGTATGGAACTGTCTCGAATTCAATCTTTTAATATAAAAATAATTCCGGAAGAAGTCAAGAGCTCTCTCTGGCTATTGAGCAGATTCTTCCGCTTCCCGAAAATCCCCTTCGGGCTTTCTTTCCTTTTATATATAGTTTTCTAAAGCAAGAGGGGTGCCAACAGATAGTATGCGGATG
>CAZADO010000385.1:0-4036 GCA_964483885.1 uncultured Alphaproteobacteria bacterium
GCCCATTCCGTAAAAGTCTTCAAGGTCATTATTCTGGTCAAAGAAATTCCATCCGTTCAAATCATCAATCAATCCGTTGGAATCATTATCGATGCCATCCAGATCATCCACATCACCCGGAACACCATCGCCGTCAATATCCTCGCCCGGATTCACCCATATATTTCCCTGCAAATCGGGATGCTGAACGTACAAACCTGTTCCGATAATAGCAACCAAAACCGTCGAATCAGCCAGCGGCAATTCCCAGATTTCTTCCATCCCGTACCGCTGCAAAGGCCATTGCTCATTGTAGTAGGGATCATCAGGAACCAGAGCAAAACAGACTGCCGCTGAAATTAAAACGGAAACCAGTGCAAAAAGACGCATAACGCCCTCCTTGATGCTAAACAAAGCTTTCAAAGTCCCTCTCTGCCGAATGACGGACGATTAAAAATGACTGATTTACTGTGCAGTTATGACCTGTCATGACCCTAATATACAAAATTTACTTGACAATGTCAAGGATTATTTGTATATTATAAACAACTGATGATCGCTTGCGGTTGTTTTTATTGCGATAAGCCAACCCAGATGCGTTGCTGGATATGCCGCCCTACGAATGGACAACGCATCGCTGAGGCGTGCGGACTGCCGTCCGGCACTACAGGATTGAATAAGAAATTTGCACTTCTCTTAAGAGAGAGATAAAAAAAAGACCTGTCTCTCTTAGAGATCTTCTATACAAGCTTCTTTAGAAAGATAGGTTTTCTTTTTTTAATTTCTTTTTAGAGAGATAATAAAAGAGACTTATATATATCTCTTAAGGGATTGTTCTGCTCAAAAATTTGACATTCCGGGCAGGTCGGTCAGGTAACAGGCGCTGCCTCTACGGTGCGACGCGCAGGCCGATATGAGATTCGGTCAGGAAATATTTATTGCGGCCGATTTGGTTCAGCTCATGCACAAATTCCTGCAGCGTTTCCAAATCCGGGTATTCCATCGCTGCCATCATACTCCAGCCGGACGAAAAATGGCAGTCGTACGTGCCGAGCCATTTCACGCCGTTTTTCGTCCATTTCTTGAGAATAGCATGCTGCTTTTTACGGTAGTCTGCACGCTTCTTCTCGGTCAAACTGTACCACGTATCCCGCGGACGCCAGAACACAATCGCGCCAAACGGCACCCGACTTTTCTTTTTCGCCATGTTCCCTCCAGAATTTTCGTGTTATTTTATCAGCAACATCTTTTGTACACCGTGAAATTCCGCCGCGTGCATCCGGCAGAAATAAATCCCTGAAGGCAAATCACCCGCATCAAACAGGATGCTATGATACCCTGCTTCCCGGTAATCCTGCATCAGCACAGCCACTCTCCGCCCCAAAATATCGAAGACTTCAAGCTCCACGAAAGTTCTTTGCGGCAGTCCGAATTCGATTCGTGTCACCGCATTAAAAGGATTCGGGTAATTCTGATGGATACAGAATTCGTCTGGAACACCGATGTCAGTTTGGCCGCCGGAGCTGACGACTGCGATATGCGCATGATTACTGGTGTCGCTTTCTCCGCCGGTGTAAATTGCCGTCACCCAGTAGTCATAGTCTCCGGGCGCGGCCGTCTCAGTATATGTTGTTTCACCAACCGCCGCTCGAAATTCTCCATTACAATATACATGATAATTCGATAAACTGGAAATCGTCGCTCCGCCTTTCGGAGAAGTCGTTTCTGGAATTCTGAAGTGCGGCGGTGACCAGCGCAACGTGACAAGACTGTCCTCAGCCGACCCGTCCAAATTTTGCGGTGGATCCAATCGCCATAATTCGAAAGCCGCTATTGTTTGGAAGACGCTGTCAATCTCAATTTCCAACACACCCACTTCATACCCCGGATACGATGCCTGCATTCGGTAAGTCCCTACCGCGACGGAATCCACTTGGAAATGCCCTGCATTATCCGGATGTGCGCGATGGCAGCCAAAAGCAATCTCCGCTTCCGATATATCGACAACCGGTGGAATCATTTCAATCGTGCCGGTGACACTACCGAAAGCCTCCCATTCAATCGTCGTAAAACGAATCGCTGTTCCGCACCGAATCGGAAAAGCGGATAAATTATAAATCCCGTCATAGACAATCTGCACACCGGTAAGCTCATCCGGGCTTTCGATTCCGACTGTGCCGCCATCATCCCGCTCATCGTAAAAATACTGACAAAGTGCATATTGAAAAACGATTTCGCCATCGCAGGAAGACGTCGAGCGCTCCAGCGGATCATAGAGAACTAATTGAAATGTCACCAGCGAATCCGTTTGATGCTGCTGCGGAACACCGTTGAATTCAATAATGAATCGCCCCTTGAATGCTTCATAATACGTGGATACATCTCCGCCCTCTGTCACATCCAAATTATCCCAGAAAGGCGCCAGCATTCCCTCCGGACCGTCCAAATGGGGAATCGGGCTTTGCGTGTTGTCCGCTTCATCGGTGATACCCATCGCCAGATAACCGTCCGCGCTGAGAGTCGCTTCTTCGAAATCCTGCCCATAGTAGCGGAAAATGAACGGCAACGAAATCACAACAAGCGAATTACCGCTTAAAAACTCAACCGCTTCACCGGGACCGCCTGACGTTGGACTGATTTCCAGCCAATCGAATTCAGCCGGCGCTTCAATATCATTCTGTTCATAGGCAAGATAACCGTAAGCATCCGGCGGCGTGGGATTGAATCGGCAATCATACAGGTGAAATTCAACCGGCACTACCTGCAATTCCGGAAGAAACGCGGTTAAATAATCACGGCATCCCTCATAGTCCGCGACAATGTGATAATCAGTTCCTCCCGGCGCAATTAGATGAAAAAATCCCGCCGAATTCGTTCGCACTGGTGGAAGCGGCGTATCTGTCAATGAAATCGCAGCACCCGCAACAGGGCCTCTGTCCGTATTGAAGACATAACCTTCGAACGTTCCCAACGAAGCGTTCGACAATGTGAAATCCTGCAAGACTTCCGGCACATCTCCGACGGTGACAACCTTCGTATCCGGCGCGCAACCATAAATCCATGCGCGAAGTGAATACACGGAATTGCGCAACACGGGCAGATGGTACACGCCATCTTCACGAGCATTCACGAACGATTCACTTCCCGCTATCTCGACGCGTGCTGGCAAAGGTTCACCGGACTGCGAATCACGAACAGTGCCGCTCACATGAGCCATATCCGGATTGAGCGCGATATTCCCCGCAACTCCGAACGTTTGCGTTTCGCTCCCCGGCAAAATACCGCTGACGAAAAGCGTCCACACGCCCGGCTGCGGCGCATTCACATGAACGCATTCAACGACATTCGCACTGTCAATTCCCGTTCCCGCAGGCAAATACGGAAATGCAGGATTTAGAATCCAAGGCCGATAGATTTGCAGACTCGGCGAGACCAGACAAAGATCAAGTTGATTCACCAAAGCATTCGTGACATTATATTCTCCGGGAACATCACTCCAAGCCAGCGCGATGTTTAGTTCCCCGACCGTGTCAGATACAACAAACGTCTGCGAAAACGTTTCGCCAATCGCAAGCTCACCCTCAAGGAAACCGAGATTCAGAAGGAAATCAATCGCTTTTTGAATATCAAGAATCCCATAACCGAATTCAAAATCCGGCCCCGGACTTCCCACATCTTGCGCGCTCGCAATCAGCAAAGCTTTCACTGTTTCGGGAAGCGGCGCATTCGGCAGCATGCGATGCCATTGTTCCAAAAGAAGCGCAATACTGCCTGAAACAACCGGCGTCGCCATCGATGTTCCGCTAATGGAGTAATAAGAATTGTCCATCGACGTGGACATGATATTCACGCCGGGCGCGCACAATTCGGGCTTGATGCGTCCATCGTCAGTCGGGCCCCACGAGCTGAACAGCGCCATCCCGTCAACATCATCCGATGCGCCGACCGTAATGATATTCTTCGCGCCAGCCGGAACACCCATCGTTCCGTAACCGTCACCGCATCGGCCGGGAGGTGCTCCCGCTGTGCGCTCGTTGCCCGCTGCAAAAACAGCGAT